>CALGIB010000271.1 GCA_937915955.1 uncultured Pseudomonadota bacterium | reverse complement strand
TACGGTGGCGTCTCCTCGGCCAAGACGCCGGCGGAGGCCAAGGCGCGCTGCAGCCTGGCGGGCCCCTGGCAGTCGGACTGCGCCGAGGCCTGGGCTGGCGACCGCGAACGCTGCAGCCTGCCGATCTCGGATCTGCTGGAGGTCTGCCCCACCGACGCCTGCCGCTTCGCGGTCGTGGACAACTGCCCACGCCAGGACGTCATCCAGCAGGTCGACGCCTGCGAGTCCCACGCGGGGCGCTACGCCATGGACTGCGTGGGCCACGCAATGCAGACCTGGCTGATCGCGGGTCCCAAGCCCAGCGAGGTCGGTGCCCTGATGGCCCGTCCCGGTCGCCAGGCCTCGGTCATCGGCGCCTGGGCCGGCCTGGGACTGGCCCGACTCGGCGAGGGGACCTGCGAGGCCCCCGCCGAGGGCAGCGAGCCGGCCCCCGAGAACGTGCAGTGGTGTCTGCGCTCGACGACACGCTGCGAGACCGAGCCCGACTGGTGCTCCGCCCATTGGCTGGAGCGCCACAACTGAGCCTGCGTCCGCTGCTGCTGGACGTCGGCGGGACCCTGCTGAGCCCCGCTCGGCCCGTGGACGTCACCTACCTGGAGTTGGGACGGCCCTTCGGGGTCGAGGCCGTGGACTTCCGGGGAGCCTGGCAGCGCCGGGACCCTGGGCTGCAGCAGACCGGCGACGGCCGTCCGTTCTGGCGCGCGCTGGTGGCGGATGCGACAAACTGCAACGATCTCACCTATTTCGAGCTGCTATACGGGTTCTACACCCGGCCCGAGGCCTGGTCGGTAGCGCCGGGAGGGCGAGCGCTGCTCGGGCGGCACGACCGGGTCGCCCTGGTCAGCAACTGGGACAGCCGCCTGCCGGCCACCATCGAGGCCCTCGGGCTCCGCGTGGCCGCGATCGTCGCCTCCGGCGAGCAGGGCTTCGAGAAGCCCGACCCCCGCATGTTCCTGGAGGCCTGCCGGCGCCTGGGCTGCGCCCCGAGCGAGGCGGTGCACGTCGGCGACAGCGAGATCGAGGACCTCCAGGGGGCCCGAGCGGCAGGCATCGAGGCCTGGCTCCTGGGCAGAGATGTCCGCGATCTCAATGAGTTGAGCGTGCGCTTGTCAGTCGTCTGAGGGCCGCACGAAGCGCCCGATGGCCTCGACGTGGCCGGTCTGGGGGAACAGGTCGACGCTCCAGAGATCGGTCATGTGCCAGCCGCCCGCCTCGAGGATCACGCGGTCCCGGCCCAGCGAAGCGGGGTGGCAGGCGACATAGACCAGCTCCTGGATCGGCGCCTGGGCCAGCCAGGCCGCGGCCTTGGGGTGCAGGCCCACCCGCGGCGGGTCCACGATCGCGACGTCACCCTCTCGAGGCTCGGGCAAGGTGTCCTCGACCTTCCCGCAGAGGATCCGGACGTGCTCGCGGCCGCTCCGCAGAGCGTTCCGACGGGCGTCGTCCACCGCGTCCGGGTTCAGCTCGATGCCCAGGACCTGCTCGTAGCGGTCGGCCAGGTAGAGCCCGATGGCGCCGGTCCCGCAGTACAGGTCCAGCAGGCGGGCCCCCGCCGAGGCGGCCTCGCCGATGCAGTCGTAGAGCACCCTGGCGGCGGCGGTGTTGGTCTGGAAGAAGGCGGTCGCGCTGAGCTCGTAGCGGACCTCGCCCAGGGCCTCCTCGACCGTCGGGCCGCCCTTGAGCTGGGCCCGGAGCTCGCCGATGGCGGCATCAGCGACCCCGGCGTTGACGAACCAGAGCGCCGCCTCGACGGGCAGATCGCGCGCGATGGCGGCCAGCTCCGCGGCCTCGTCCCCCTGGGGCTCGGCGGTGTAGATGGCCACCAGGCGCTGGCCCAGGCTGGTCTCCCGCAGCACGGCGTGCTTCCAGAAGCCGGTGTGGTTGCGCACGTCCCAGGGGGCATGCGCGCTGCGCGACAGGTGCTCGCGCAGGATCGTCAGGACCTCGTTGGTGCCCTCGGGGACCAGCTCGCAGCGGCCGCGGTCCACCACACGGTCGAAGCGGCCCGGGGCGTGGAAGCCGAGGAACACGCCGTCGATGGGCAGGCCCGCCTCGTGCTGCTCGTCGCTCAGGTAGCGCCGAACACCAAAGGACAGCTCGACCTTGTTCCGGTAGCCGTACTCGAGGTCCGTGCCACGGATGGGGTGCACCACGACGTGCTCGGGGGGCTCGACGCCCTCGAGGACCAGCTGCTCCTTGGCCTGGCGCTGGGCGGCGAGCGAGAGCTCCTGGAGCGAGCAGCCGCCGCAGAGCAGGAAGGCCTCGCAGCGGGGCACCACCGCGTCCGGCGGCGGCTGGACCAGGGCGGTCCGGCGGCCATGGATGACGCCCTTCTTGCGCGCGAAGGGGCGCACCTGCACCACCGCCCCGGGGGGCGCGTTGCGAACCAGGACCGGCTGACCCTCGTGAGAGCCGCGCCCACAGCTGCGTGGCGCGAGCCCCTCGACCAACAGGTCGAAGGGCGGGATGCGACCGCGGCGTGCTACTTGGCCTTCCCTTCGATCGCGACGACCAGCGGCATCTCGTTCTGGTTGGCGAGCGCGCCGAACATGGCCGTGAAGGGCTGGAAGCCGTAGTCGGTGGCCTTGAGCTTGGTGCCACCCTTGGCGTGGAAGGTGCTGCCGTCGCCGCCCATGTCCAGGCTGACCGTCAGCTTCTTGCTGGTGCCGTGGATGGTCATCTCGCCGGTCATCTCGACCTTGTCGCCCTTCACAGCGCAGCCGCCGCCCTTCCAGGTGATCGACAGGTAGGTGTCGCCGTCGAGGTCGTCGAGCGCGCCCTCGAGGCCGACCTTGGACCGCATGCCCGGATCATCGACCTCGAGCTGGGCGACGGGGACGGAGATGTCCATCTTGCAGGAGCCCGGGGCTTCGGGATCCCAGGTGGCGGTGCCGGTCCAGCCCTTGGCCCGAACGACGTGGTCGTGGGACAGGTCCGAGGCCAGGGTGTCCGGGTCCTTGAACACCTGCACGTAGAGCAGGCCCGAGAGCTCGTAGGTGGTCGGTGCGGCGTCGGCGGTAGCCATCGTGGCCAGGAACATGAGCATCGCGGGGATCTCCGGGGCGGTGGAACGGGGGTGGGTCATGCTACTTCAGAGCTCGTAGACCCACTCCAGGCGGTAGAGCTTCCCGTCACCCGGTGAAGCTCCGCGCACATCGACGCCGTAGCGCTTGAGGCGTCGCAACAAAGGCGCGGCGAGCTCCTCGGGGCAGTCCACCAGCTCGAAGTCCACGGGCGCGTTGCGCTTGTCCACGGCGAAGTCCAGCACGCAGCGAGCGCTGGTGGCCCCCTGCTCCTCCAGCCACTCTTGCGGGCCGCCCCGGGTCGGAGGCGGCTGAGGCCAGCGCGGCACCGCGACGGGCTCGGCGCGCACCAGGCGCTCCGCCTTCATCTTCTCGGGCACGATCACGCTGCCGCCCACGTAGACGAAGGTGACCTCGTAGTGGCCTCGCACGGCCTTGTCCCCCTGCATCGGAGGGTGGAACTTCCAGCCGCGAACGGCCTGGGTGGAGCTGGCCTCCAGGTCCCTCGGGCAGTCGTGGGCTGCGGCGTCGAGCACCTCACCGAAGGCGTCCACCAGCGCGGTCACGCTGCAGCGGTGGCGCTCGCGGGGGGCGGCGCCCAGGAAGACCTGCGCGTCGAGCTCGAGCGAGGGCCTGGGGCTGCGGTAGGGCTGGGCCAGCGGCGAGTCGGTGGCCAGGGGCCCGGGCTGGGCCGCGGACTCCACGGCCTTGGCCTCGGGCACCTGGGCGCCCGTCCAGTCGTCCGCCAGGCTGATCGCCACGAGCAGACTAAGCACGCCGCGTCCAGGCGAGCTCGCCCACGCCGTAGCCCGCCATCTGCGAGAGCACGGCCAGCCGCATCAGGCCCTCGACCGCGCCGCGGCGACCGCGCACGCCCAAGCGCATGGCCAGGAAGCCCAGGGCCACGTGTCGAGGATCGCGTCCGCCGACGGCCAGCTTGTCCGCGGCGTTCAGGATCGGCCCCGGGCCCTCGTCGTAGCGCTCGCGCTGTCCGAACGCGACGTACTCGCGCAGCGCCAGCTTGTAGGGCTCCAGCAGCGCCAGGCCCGCCTCGCGCTCGATCCCGTGATCCTGGCAGGCCTGCGAAAAGCCCACCCAGGCCATCAGGTAGAGCTCGCTGGCGAGCTCCTCGCGCGGGGTGTCCAGGCCCTCGACGAAGCCCTGGGCCAGGCCGAAGAGGTCCTGCTCGATGAGGGCACGGAGCTCGGCGACGACGCCCTCAAGGCCCTCGGCGGCGACCATCGCCTCGACCCGCGCGTGCACGAGGTCCGAGCTGGCCTGGGTCACGGGGACCTCGGGCAGGGCTGGCTTGAAGACGTCGAAGAGACCCATGGGCTGCACAGTTAGCCCATCGGAACCCAGCCCGCCGAGGGACGCTTCCTCGCCCCGATCAGTCGCGGACGAGGTCGCGGACCCAGCCCTCGAAGGCCGGCGTCTGCACGAAGTCCGAGGCGCGCTCCTGCAGGATCTGCTCCAGGCTCTCCCGCCAGGTGTCCTCGAGCCCGCTGCCCGCCAGGAAGGCCCGGGCGCTCTGGCCCTGCCCTTCCTGGGCCACGAGCCTCAAGGCCGAGATCACCTGCTCCTCGAAGGCCTCGCTGTGCGCGACGGCGTCCAGGGTGGCGTGCAGATCGTCGATGAGGCCGTCCAGATCCTGACGGTCCAGCTCCTTGCGCCAGGTCTCGACCGGGAGCGCCAGCAGCACGTCCACGGCGTCCGCCCGCATGTCCGAGAAGGCCGGGATGTTCTTGGGATCGCAGGCATGCTCGACCGTGAGCTCGATGGCGTGGCCGATGGCCTTGTCGACGTAGGCCTGGACCCGGCCCTCCATGCGCTTCTCGACCTCGCTGCCGACCAGCTCGGCGGCCACCTTGGCGGCCCCGGCCCAGGCGGCCAGGCGAGAGCGCCCCAGGGGCGTCGACTTGATGGCGGCGGCGGCGCCCTCGGGCATCTTGAGGGTCTTGGCGTAGTCGGTCAGCGTGTGGGTCAGCACGTCCCGGAACAGGCCGCGGGTCGCGCGGTGGTCGATCAGCGCCCGCAGGACGACAGGATCGGGCTCGTAGGGGCGCCGGAGCAGGTCCTTGATGGGGTTCACCAGCTGGGTGGGGACCTTGTAGAGCAGCGGCCCGGACTCCCGGTCCAGGCGCTTGCGGGCGTCGTCGAGGCGAGCGCGGATCCAGTCCTTGGTCTGCGGGTCGGCCGTGGAGGCGCGGAAGCCGGCGGTGATGCGCTGGCCCAGCCACTCGGGATCGAGCAGAGCCTCGACCGGGCGCTCCAACAGATCGTCGACGGCCAGGGCCACCAGCGAGCGCAGGTGCTCGGGCTCCTGCCGGAGCTTCTGAACCAGGATGTCGGAGTCCATGAGCTGTCCTCGGTGCTGACGCTGCACTACCTTGGTAGCCGACGATGTTCGAAATCATCAAGCAGAGCGAGCGACAACGCCGCCCCCAGGTGAGCCGGGCCATGCTCCTGGGCGCCACAGCCGGGGTCCTGCTGCTCTTCGGCGGGATCGGCTGGAGCTGCCTGTGGGTGCTGTCCATGGTCGGGCTGACCAACGTGCACGCCCCCGTCGAGGTCAGCTACACCCCGTATGACGACGGGCAGCGACTCGAGGACCTGCTCGAGGGCGATGTCCCGGTGGAGCTGGTGGACACCGGAGCGCTGCGATGATCTGGACGATCCTGCTGGGCTGCGCCGAGCCCGAGCCCCAGCCCTACCTCGGCTGTAACGGACACGAGCCGCTCTGCGAGCGCAGCTTCCTGGAGCAGGCCGTGCTGCGCAGCCACAACAGCCACGCGAGCTGGGACCGGGGCTACCACCAGGTCGCCGCCAACCACTACAGGGCCATCCCCGACCAGCTGGCCGACGGGGTGCGCAGCCTCAACGTGGACGTCTACGAGGTGGAGGGGGAGCTGGTCGCCTGCCACGGCTTCTGTGAGCTGGGCATGCAGCCGTTCTCCGAGATCCTGGACGAGATCGACGCCTTCCTGGGCGCCCGTGAGCGCGAGGTCGTGCAGCTGGACTTCCAGGACGAGACCGGGCCGGGCGTGCTGGCCGCGGCGATCGGCGAGCACCCGCTGTCGTCGCGGGCGGCGGCGCTGGAGGACGGCGGCTGGCCGAGCCTGGGGGAGATGGTCGAGGCGGGCGAGCAGGTGATCGTGATGGGAGCGCGGGTCGAGGGCGACCCGGACTGGATGCACGACATGGGCGCGCGGGTCTACGGCACCCACTGGCAGTACGACACGCCCGAGGAGCTGGAGTGCGTGGTCTCGGGCGAGGCCATCGAGGGCGGGCTGTACGAGGTGACCCACGTGCTGACGAACCCGGTGTCCCACCCGGACAACGCGGACCTGATCAACTACGACCCGGTGCTCAGCGAGCACATCGACCGCTGCGTGGACGAGGTCGGCTTCGTGAACCGCGTCAGCATCGACTACTACAGCGTGGGCGACGGGCTGGCGCTGATCGACCGGCTCAACGGGCTCTGACTACTCCAGCTCGCTGCCGTCCGGTCGCACGTAGCCTTCGGCCCCAGCGGTCTGGTGGTAGACCGCCCGCGCCTCGATCGCGTCGAAGGTGGAGAGCACCTCGCGGTCGGCGAACTTGCCCATCAGGCCCGAGGGGATGTTGCCGCCGGGATCCGCCTGGCTCAGGTACTCGACCCAGGTGCGCCCGTCGGAGAGCGGGATGACCAGCCAGCCGCCCGCGGCGTCCGCGATGGGCATGCTGTCGGCGAGCAGGCTGTGGAAGGTGGTGCCCTCGAGCATCGCCGGATCGTTGTTGTCCACGAACGAGACCTCCCACATCGCGCCCTCGGTGAGCCGGTAGAGCTCGGCGTTGAAGGTCCAGGTCGTGATCCACCAGCGGTCGGTGACCACGGGGGCCGAGATGTACTGGAAGCTGCTGCGGCCGCTGTGGTGGGCGGCGCCGTCCACCGTGCCCGAGTGCGCCGGGGCCAGGAAGTCGCTGGCCTGGTCCTCGTTGTTGATGGCCTTCCAGACAGCCTCGACCGGCAGGTCCCAGACCGCGACACCCCAGCCGGTGGCCAGCCCGCCGTCGCCGGGGGCGTGCACGCCGGCCTGGCGCTTGCCTTCGGAGGCGGCCTTCCGGGCGCTGTCGGGGATGACCTCGGCGACCTGACGATCGTTGCGGTGCTCGGCCAGGGCCGAGACCTCGGTCCAGGCGTCGGCGGCCAGGGCGGCGGTGACGAAGATCATCATGTCGAGGCTCTAACCGGGGCGGTGCGCGTCGATGAACACCTGAGGGTCGAGCCAGCCGGGCTTGTCCGCGCCGTAGCCGGGTCCGACCCCCAGGCCCGCGCGGTCGCGGAGCTCGAAGTGCAGGTGCGGGACGTAGACCCCGCCGGCGTCTCCGATGGTCCCCAGCTGTTGTCCCCGGGTCAGGATCTGGCCGAGCTCGACGTCGAGGGTCTCGAGGTGGCCGTAGAGGGTCTCGACGAGGCCCTGGTCGACCTCGAGGTGGTGCGCGACGATCACCACGTTTCCCCACCCGCCGCCCTGGTCTCCGGCCAGGGTGACCACGCCGTGGGCGACGGCGAAGACCGGATCGCCTCGATCGGTGGCTCCGCCCCCCAGGCCGTTCCAGTCCTGGCCCAGGTGGTCGTTCACGCCGAAGGGCTGAGCGTCGTAGTAGCCCAGGGCGTCGGGGGCTCCGACCGGGAAGTCGTAGCCGTCACAGTCCGGCAGGTCGACGAGGAGCGCGAGGAGGGTGGCGGCGGGGAGCACGCGAGGGGCTGACAGCCTCGCCCATCAGCGGTTCCAGGCGAGGGCGGAGCCCGAAGCAAGGGGGGCGCGCAGCGACCCCAGGTGCGAGGGCGGAGCCCGAAGCAAGGGGGGCGCGCAGCGACCCCAACGAACCCCGGCCACAGCGCGAGGCCAGCGACGAGGCCCCAGCGAAGAAGGAGCCCGAGGAGAGCGAGCGCAGCGAGCGAGCCGAAGCGACGACTGCAGCTGAGCGAGGGCCGATGGAGCGGGGCCGAGCCGCAGGGGGGTGCGAGGGCGGAGCCCGAAGCAAGGGGGGCGCGCAGCGACCCCCCTCAAATCAGAGGTACCGGACCCCGCTGGCCTCGAACTGGTACAGCTTCTGGCCGGCCTCCATCCCCTTCTCAGGCATGACCTCGGGGTTCTCCGACTCGCCCTCGAGGTGCTCGACGGTCTTGGCGTCGATCTCGGTGACCTGGACCACGCCCTCGACCTGGCAGGTCTGGCCCTTGCCGTCCTTGGCCACGGAGAAGCCGTGGTCCTTCATCAGCACGCGCATGACCTGCTCCTCGTGCGCGATGACCATCCAGCAGCCGGCTTGCTGGCAGACGTCGGCGACGCGGCCCTCGACCCGGACCGTGCCGGTGAAGGCCTCGGGATCGGCGAGCAGGGCCTGTGCGGTGATGACCTGCTCGTCCGCGACCGTGAACTCGGCGCCGAAGTGCTGGGCCTCGGCGGCGGGTGCCTCGACCTCGGCGACGTCGGCGGGCGGGGCTTCGGCGGGCGTCGTGGCGCAGGCGAACAAGGCGATGAGGGTCAGCATGGAATCGCTCCTGGGCGGCGTGACCACTAACCGGCCCGCCTCCAGCCGTCCCGCGCCGCCTACTTGCGCTTCTTGAGGCCCTGGCCTCGACCGATGGTCTCCTCCAAGTAGGGATCCACGCAGTCGCTCATGCCCTTGTCGTGCATGCCGCCGGGTCGCTCGAGGCAGAGCGACGCGCAGGGACGGCTGGCGATGCAGCGGTAGACCGTGGCCGGCAGGTCGGCCTGCATGGCGCTCTGGGTGCAGTCCTCGAAGACCTGCCCGTCGCTGCAGCCGCAGTCGACCAGCCGCGCGCAGGCGTGCTTGACGGCGCTCTCCTTGTCCTCGACCGGGACCGGGACCGCCACCTCGTGGGGCATCGAAGATGGCTGGGCCTCCTCGCGCAGCCGAACCTGAGGGGCCGCGTCCTGGTGTGCGCCAGCGACGACGGGATCGGGCTCGGTGGGCTCGGTGAAGCGACCGCAAGCCAGCATGAACAGGAGCAGCATCGGAGCATCGTACCCGCGTTACCGGGGGCCTACGATCGCCGAGGTGCCCATGTCCTTCCTGCTCTCCCCCGAGCTGAGCGCCCTCCGCCAGCGCGTCCGCGCCTTCGTCGACGAGCGCGTCCTGCCCATGGAGCGGGCCATCGTCGACGAGGACCGCGCCGGCCAGCACGTCACGCTCCGGTCGTTGCAGGCCCAGGCGCGAGAGGCGGGCCTGTGGACCCCTCACCTGCCGGTGGAGCTCGGCGGCCTCGGCCTGGGTCCTATGGGCATGGCCGCCCTGTTCCGGGAGATGGGCCGCTCGCCGGTGGGAGCCCGGGTGTTCAACTGCGACGCCCCCGATCAAGGCAACATGGACCTGCTGCTCCAGGTGGCCAGCCCCGAGATCCGCGAGCGCTGGCTGCAGCCGCTGGTGGACGCCGAGATCACCTCGGCCTTCGCGATGACCGAGCCGGCTCCCGGCGCCGGCGCCGACCCCACGAACCTGCGCACGCGCGCGGTCCGGGACGGGGACGAGTGGGTCATCGACGGGCACAAGTGGTACACCACCGGCGGCGGCCAGGCCTCGTTCCTCATCCTGATGGCCCGGACCAGCCCCGACCAGCGCAAGGGCGCCACGATGTTCGTCGTCGACCGCCACGCCGAGGGCGTCGAGCACGTCCGCGACTACGGCACGATGGGGGAGCCGATGCTGACCCACCGAGAGGCCGAGTTCCGCTTCCACGGCGTGCGCCTGCCCGACTCGGCGGTCCTGGGGGGCGTGGGCGAGGGCTTCCAGCTGGCCCAGATGCGCCTGGTGCCCGCGCGCCTGACCCACTGCATGCGCTGGCTGGGCTGGTCGGCGAGGGTGCTCGAGATGTGCCGCAGCTACCTGGGCGAGAGACAGAGCTTCGGCAAGATCCTGGCGCGGCACCAGATGGTGCAGCTCAAGCTGGCGACCAACGCTCGGGCCATCCACGCGGGCAACCTGATGACGCTGCACTGCGCGCAGATGCTCGAGCAGGGTCTGGACAAGCAGGCGCGGCCCTACTCGTCGATGTGCAAGGACCACGTCGCCAACACGATCTGCCAGGTGCTGGACGACGCGATCCAGATGCACGGAGGGCTGGGCTACAGCCAGGACCTGCCGTTCGCGGACTGGTACCGCCACGCTCGGGCGGCGCGCATCGCGGACGGGCCGGACGAGGTGCACCGCGTCGTGGTGGCGCGGGACTTCCTGCTCGGTCGGCTGGACCTGCTGGTCTGAGCGGCCCCGTGCGGACCCGACGCGGCGCGTCAGCCCGGCAGCCAGCCCACGTGCGCGGACCAGCTCAGGCTCTCGATGGCGACGTCCTCGGCCCCCTCGGAGCTCAGGACCACGTCGCTCAGCTCGAGCGTGGCCGTGCCCGGGTACTCGCCCCAGGGCTCCGTGGTGCCGTCCGAGACCACCTCGACGATGGCGCTGCCCTGCACCGCCAGCCAGCTCTGGAGCACCTCTTCGTCGCCGTTCAGCGCGTCGTTGCAGGGGATGTTCGTCACCGAGGTCCCCCGCCACAGCTCCAGGCTGCCCTCGACGGCGAGCTCGAGCTCGACCCCGGCCTGGCCGGCCTCGGACTCGTAGGCCGCCTGGGCCAGCCCGCCGTTGTAGCTGAACAGCAAGAGCAGCTCGCCGCCCGGGTCACCGAGCACCATCTGGACGTCGCCGCAGCCGCTGGCGTCCACCAGGACCGCGAGATCCGGGGCCGCGACGAGCTCCCCGCTGTCGCCGGTCTCGGCCGAGTCGACGGAGTCCGCGGAGTCGTGGGGGCCGACGCAGGCGACGAGGCCGGCGAGGCCGAGCAGAGCGAGAGAGCGCATGGTTCCTCCTGCCCGGAGACTAGCCGCGGATCGAGGGGTCGGCTGCGAGCCGCTCGGCGTAGGCGACCGAGCGCACGATGACAGCCGCCAGAGTGACCACCATCGCGACGCCTATCAGCACCAGCCGGAGCCCCTCGGGGACCAGCGGGAGCATCAACAGGTGCAGCGTCGTCAGCCCGACGCCCGCGAGGCACAGCTGGCGGCCCCCGTAGGCGTTGGCGCGAAGCCAGAGCGTGTCGTCGCCCCGCGTCGCCCGGATCCGCAGGCCGTAGAAGCGGTTCCGCGGCACCATGGCCATCCACAAGGGGAGGCCGGCCAGCGCCATCGACAGGGTGGCCATCAGGATCAAGAGGTCGGCGTGTTCGATCTCGGTCATGGTTGCGCTGGTACGCCAGCGTAGCGCTCAGAATTCCTGGCCGAAGCGCAGGTAGAGCTGCCAGCCCTGATCCAGGTCGGCCGAGGTCCAGATGGGCCGCGCCAAGGTGGCGCCGAAGGTCCAGGGCACGACCCCCAGGCCGTCGGAGACCATGATCAGCGAGGCCGTGCCGCCGACGAGCCCGAAGCTCCGGCCGAGCGAGGTGTCGACGTGCTCGCCGTCCTGGTCCAGCTCGGTGCCGCCCGAGACCACGCCGGCCTCGAGCCCCCCGGTCAGCTGCACTTCGTCCAGCCAGTACAGCCAGAGCAAGGGCAGCGAGATGTCCCGGAGCGGCACCAGGCGGAGCTCCGCGCCGCCGAGCGCCCGCTGCTGACCCACCACGGCGCTGGCAGGCAGGCTGCGCATGGCCGAGCTGCCCCCCAGCGGCAGCAGCCGGTGGCTGACCCGACCCGAGGCCAGGTCCCCGGCGCCGCGGAGGGCGAACACAGCCTTGGGGTGGGCCGCCAGGATCTTCACGCCGCTGAGCCCCATCGAGCCCCAGGTCAGGCCGCTCTCGGGCACCACGCCCAGGTCCCCGCTGGCGGACACGGCCTGGCCCTTGAGCGGGAAGCGCCGCAGGACCCTCGTGTCCCAGCGGTAGGCGGCCCCCAGCTCCAGCGCGTAGCGACCCTGGGCGGTGCTGGCGAAGTCGGGAGACAGCCAGCCCCCGGCCGCCCAGAGGCTGAGGCGCTGCTGCCGCAGCCGCCGGTCGAGCAGCGGCCCGAAGTAGCGACTCCAGCCCACCTGGGTGGCCACCAGGTTCTGCTCGTCCGAGAGCGCGCTCAGCGCAAAGACGTTCCGGGTGTCGTATTGCCTCCGGAGCTGCACGACGGCCACGCCCACCACCAGCAGCTGGGAGACGTTGATGACCTCGGGGTAGAGGGTGCCGATCGCCGTCCAGCGGGTGGGCCACCGGTCGTGCACGTAGGCCGTCTGCCGCAGGTGCCCCTGGGGATCGAGCACCACGCGCCGGGGACGAGCGCCCAGCTCCCAGGCCTTCTCGCCGGCTCCCGGGGGCGCCTCCCAGGCCCGAAGCCCGCCGTCGATCTGGACCATCACCGTCTCGGCGGGCGCGTCCTCGGGCGCCGCGCGCTGGACCTGAACCCGCCACTCCCCGTCCTCACGCAGCACCTCGAGCTGCAGGTCCTGCTCGGGGTAGGGACGCCGCCAGGACTCCACGAAGTCCGGATCGACGCCCACCTGCGAGGCCGCCTCGATCAAGTCGTGGCCCGCCAGCAGGCGCCGGCTCAGATCCTCGGAGGTGCCGAAGCCGAAGCGGTCGTCCAGCTTGGTCGCCAGCACCCGACCGCTGATGCGCGGCCCGAAGAGCTCGAGCAGGTCGTCCTGCAGGGGGTCGTCCAGGAAGGTCTCGTCGAAGACCTCGCTGTGGAAGGGCATGCGCCCGCTGTAGAGCAGGTAGTCGACCAGCGGCACGAAGCTGCCCAGGCGCATCACCGCGCCGAGCTCCACGTCCTCGACCGAGTCGGCCCAGGCGCTGCCCA
>CALGIB010000270.1 GCA_937915955.1 uncultured Pseudomonadota bacterium | reverse complement strand
CGGGCCTGCCACGCTCCGGGAGCTCGTGCGCCTCATCCATGGGACCTCGGCGGCCGCGCGCTGCTCGGGGCTGGCCCGAAACACCCTGGATCGCTGGATGGAGCCACCCTGGTCCCCCGAGACAGCGCTGCTCGATCGGTCCCTGCACATCTCCTGGGGTGGCTACCCCGCGCCCTTCCCGGCCCTCGACCGGGTCACCGAGTCCGCGCCCGGGCTCGGCTGCGGCTTCATCGCGGCGCTCTCGAGGGTCCAGGATCAGCCCCTCAAGTCCCTGCGCACGCGCCCCTTCGGCCTGCTCTCCCTGCGGCACCTCGACCGCTCGGCTTGGATCCGCGCCGCGCGAGCTGTCGGCGTCCCCAACACGACGGCCTATCGGCTCCTCCAGGGCAACACCTGGCCCGAGGCCTTCGCGGGCCTGGACCGCATCGCGATCGAGGCCGGCTACGACGGCTGGATCGAGGCCCTGGTCGGGCTCGACCTCTCTCGCGTCTCTCGACGGGTGCGACCCAGGGCGCTCGAAGCCCTGCTCCTCGAGCTCGACATCCCCGGGAGGATGCAGGAACGGTGATCCGTCTACTGGACAAGGTGGGGGCCGCTCCGTTAGGGTGACCCGGTCCAGGGTCGTCCGATGCAGCGAGCGTGTTCATGGCCATAGGTGGTCGCGATTCCTACTTCCTCAAGGGCTCATCGCCCGAGGAGAGCGGCAATTCCTTGGAAGAGGCACTCTCCGAGCTCCTGCAGTTCTGGTACAGCGTCCCTGGCCTGCGCCGACACACGCCCGGGAACCTGTCCATCTCCCTGTCCGTAGGTGCAGCCCGCGTCGACCTCGAGATCACGGACGCCGCGGCCATCGACCGCTTCATGGGCGTCGAAGGTCCCATGGCCATCCTGCGGGAGCTGGCCCGCTCCATGCACCTGCCCGTCCAGGACGCCATCGAGCTGCTCAACGAAGCGCAGGCCACCGTCCGCGTCGACGCCCTGCAGGACCCCAGCGCCCCGACGGCCTGGCGATCGGGGATGGCCCAGACCCCGAACGGCAAGATCCAAGGCGCCGATGACGCCACGGAGGTGCTGCCGAAGGCCACGGGCCGGTTCCTCGGGGAGCTCCTGACCGAGACGGAGCGCTCCGTTCGACGGGCACCGGGGCGGCCACGGACCGGTCGAGCCCTGGAGCTGCTGGATCAGATCGTGAGCTATGGCCAGGACGCCAAGCTCAGCCCGCGGCAGCTCAGCGGCTTGACCGGTGTGCCGGAGTCGACCCTCGGAGACGCCTACCGGCGGCGGACCCCACGGCCCCCCGTCCCGAAGATCTTCGAGGGCCGCAAGGCCCGCGCCCGCGTCACGAAGCCCCAGGCCCAGGTCGTACAGCAGCGCTTGGCCCAGGAGAAGAACGCCGCGAAGGTGGCCCGCGAGCTGGGCCTCCCAGCCCGGACCGTGCGCGAGATCCGGGCCCGCCTCCAGGCCCCGAAGCCCGAGCGCAGCCTCGGGCGCGTCGTCAGCGCGACCACCGGCCGGCGAGCCTACTCGTCCTCGGACCAGGCCGACCTGCTGCAGCGCGTCCGGGACCAGAAGCTGACCGCGGCCGAGGCCGGGCGTCAGCTGGGCGTGCCCGCTCGGACGGCTCGTCGGTGGGTCCGGTCTGCGAAGCTCGGGGGTGGCTCGTGAGCCGACTCGTGCCGCCCTGTGGCTACAAGGGTGGTAAGCGCAGGTGGTCCAGGCAGATCGCAGCCCACATCCTCAGCGGGAACCCACGGAGGATCTACGACATCGGCGCGGGCTCTGCGGCCGTGTCCCTGAGCCTGCTGGAGGCAGGCTTCGATGGAGATCTCATCCTCGTCGAGCCAGGCCCCTGGGGGACCTTCTGGTCGGCGGCAGCGAGGCTTGAGCTGGACTTCGGTCGAATCGAGTCCCTCCTCCTGACGGCCGCCCGCATGGACCCCAGGGAGGTCAAGGCTTGGACTGAGTGCCTGGCCGCTACGAACGACACCTCCCCCGAGATGTTCCTCCTCCTCTCCGCAGCAGCCTACGGATCTGTCGCGGTGTGGCACGACGGGACGGGCTGGCGAAGGGGAGACGCCGGGACCGTCCGGGGCTATAGCGCTCGTGGATATTGGGAGCCTGGACCAGGTAGTCGAGAGTCCAAGCCTCGCGGCACGATCTTCACGCCTGACCGAGTCATCGAGCGCGTCCGCAAGGCAGCCGCTGCGCTCCATCTCGCGAGGGCCACGGTGATGGCCTGCCCCGTAGAGGACGTCGCCCTGCAGCCCGGCACTATCTACATGGACCCGGACTACGCTGGTACATCGGGCTACGGATGGTCCATGCCCGTAGAGGACATCGTGGCTCGGAGGCGCGGGCCAGCGTGGTGCTCAGAGGGGCGCGTTCGCGGTGAGCCCCATGAGGTCATCACGCTCGGAGAGCGCAAGCGAGGGGCGCTGCGTGGCACGTCGAAGACCGGCGGCGCTGAGATCCTGCTCTTCTGGCCGGAGGCGGCGTGAGGGACGGCGGCCCCAGCGACTACGCGAGGGGCTTCCTCGCGGGGGCCCTCACCATGATGGTGCTGTGGTGCCTGTGGTCGTGCAGCGGCATCGCCGCAGCGATGATCCAGTGAACCAGCACTGCTCAACCTGCGGCGGATCGGGGACGGTGACCTACCGGGACACCTCCGCTACGGACCTGCGCGGGCCTCCAGGGACCTGCCCAGATTGCCGCAACCAAGAGACATGGGTCTCGCTCCGAAGCGACGACCGCGACACACTGCGCCCGAAGACGGACCTCAAGGCCGCCTCACGGATGAAGGCCCACGAGATCGAGCGAGACTTCCTGGCCAGCCTCTCGCGAAGGCGCCGCTGATCAGCGGCGATGAGATCGGGTCGCCCACCAGAGCCCGTGCTTCATCGCGAGGAGCTGCATGCGG
>CALGIB010000269.1 GCA_937915955.1 uncultured Pseudomonadota bacterium | reverse complement strand
CGTCCGAGCCGCTGGAGACCGCGTAGCCGCCGGCCGAGAAGCTCCCGATGGAGATGCCGCCGGACCCGTCGCTGCCGTCGCCGCCGTCGGTGCCCGCGCTGCCGCTGCTGCCGTTCTTGGTGTAGCTGCCGCCCGATCCGCCGCCGCCACCCGAGCCGATCCCGCTGCTCCCCGAGCTGCCCGAGCCGTATTCCTTGCCCGGTGAGCCGCCGTCGCCGCCGTCGTTGCAGGTGCTGCTGCCGCCGCCGCCGACGCTGGGCTTGCTGCACGAGTCACAGAAGCCGGAGCTGTCCTCGCAGCCGTCCTTGCCGTCGCTGCCGTCGCTGACCGAGCCGCCCTTGGAGCCGCTGTCCCCGTCGTCCCCGTCGCTGCCCTGCCCGGCGCTGAGCGTCACCGCGTTCAGGTACAGGTTGGAGCTGCCGATCACCGTGAGCGCGATGCTGCTCTTGCCGTTGCCCGAGGCGCTGTCCGAGCTGATCTCGACCTGCTGCCACTCGGTGCTGGTGGACCAGCCGGACACGCTGGCGCCGGTCGAGGAGAAGGCCAGCTCGGGCAGGATGTCGCCGTAGCGGGCGAAGTCCTCGTCGTAGCCGCCGGCCAGGCCCACGCCCTCGGCGAAGCTGCCCAGGCTCAGCGTGCCCTCGGCGATGAGGATCCAGGAACGACCGGTGTTGCCTACCTTCGTGACCGCCTTGTCGAAGGTCTTCAGCGGGCTGTCCGGGGTCTTGCCGGTGTTGCTGTCGTTGCCGTGGAAGGGGTCCAGGAACACGCTGTCGTCGATGTCACCGTCGACGCCGTCGCAGTCCTCGTCCAGGTAGTCCAGGTCGGGGGCGTCGCGCTGATCGGGGTTCACCGTGGCCAGGGTGTCGTCGCAGTCGTCGACCGGATCGGCGCCCGCGTAGTCCGTGCAGTCCTCGTCGATGTGCCCGTCGCCGTCCACGTCCTTGTCGTCCACGACGCCGGAGCAGTCGTTGTCGACGCCGTCGTTGCAGATCTCGTCGGCGCCGGGGTTCGTGCTGGAGTCGTAGTCGTCGCAGTCGCCCTCGGCCGGCGTGTAGTCGTCGCCGTCCTGGTCCAGCTCGTCGGGGTCCCTCACCGAGATGAGCACGCGGTCCTCGGCGCTGTTGCCCCAGTCGTCCTCGGCCAGCAGGATGAGCTCCCAGTCGCCCATCTCGGCCACCCAGCTGGAGTCCACCAGCCCATCACCGTCGGGGTTGCCCGAGTCGAACGACGCGGCGTTGCCTCCCCCCTCGGGCTCCACCAGCCAGCTGACCAGCAGCCCCTCGACCTCGACGTGCGTCGCGGTCACCACCCCCGCGAGCTCAACGGTCTGACCGATGAAGGCCGTCGAGATGTCCGAAGGCATCGTGATGTAGGCCTCCATGCCCCCATCCGAGGTCACCGTCACCGTGATCGAGTCCTGGTCGCCGAGGCCCGCGTAGTCGGTGACCGCCAGCGTGATGGCGTGGGTGCCGGGGGACAGCACGGTCTGCACCACGGTGCGGCCCTCGGAGTCCGGCGCGACCAGCGTCGCGTTGCCCAGCTCGCCGTCGATGCTGCTGTTCCAGATCAAGGTCGCGATGTCGGACAGGCCGTTGGGGTCGCCCACCGCGCCGACGAACTCGATGACCTGGCCCGAGGCGAAGATGGTGTCGCCCGTGGGGGACTGGATGCTGGCGCCGGGCGCCTCGTTGGCCTCGCGGGCCAGCGACACGTCGGGGGCGCAGCTCAGCAGCATCAGGGTCGTCAGGATCAAGGAGACCTCCGGTCACGCCAAGGGAGAATCTACCTGGGTTCGTGATAGATCCGCGCCATGCCCATGCCGCCGCTCCTGGCCCGCACGATCGCTCAGGCCCGCCTCGACGCGGAGACGCTGGCCTACGTGGACCGGCTCCCGATGCCCGGGGACGCCGGCCACGGCTACGACGCCTTCGGCCTGCACCGCGACTTCGTCAAGCTGGGGCTGTGCGCGGCCAAGCCGCTCTACGACAGCTACTTCCGGGTGCAGTCCTTCGGAAACGAGAAGGTGCCGAAGACCGGGCCCGGGGTCCTGGCCAGCAACCACTCGGGCACCGTCCCCACCGACGGCATGATGCTTTGGGCGGACGTGGTCCTGAAGGTGGGGCGCATCCCCCGGCCTGTGGCGGATCACTTCGTGCCGACGCTGCCGGTGGTCGGCACCTTCTTCGCGCGCGGCGGCATGGTCGGCGGCAGCCGCGGCAACGCCCGCGCGCTGCTGGGCTCGGGCGAGCTGCTGATGATCTTCCCCGAGGGCACCCCGGGCATCGGCAAGCACTTCCGCGACCGGTACAAGCTGCAGAAGTGGCGCGTCGGCCACGCCGAGCTGGCCATCCGCCACGGGGCCCCCGTCATCCCGGTGGCCTTCATCGGTCCCGAGGAGCAGATGCCCCAGATCGCGCGGCTGGACCGCCTGGGCAAGCTGCTGGGCCTGCCCTACGTGCCCGTCCCGGCCACGCCGCTGCCGATGCCGGTGCGCTACCACATCCACTACGGCGACCCCATCCCCACCGACCGCGACTACCGCCCCCAGGACGCCGACGACCCCGACGCCGTGGCCGAGGCCGCCGCCAAGGTGGGCGAGGCGGTCCAGGCCCTGATCGACGCCGGGCTGAAGCAGCGCGGCGGGAGGCTCTTCACGTGAGCGTCTACATCCAGGGCGTCATGGTGACCGGCGCGACCACGCCCATCGGCGAGCGCCTGATCCGCCGCCTGCTCGAGGACGAGGGCATCGAGTCGGTGCTGGCGGTGGGCCTCGAGCCCGAGGACGAGGCCCCCCTGCCCCAGGGCTACGGCGACCGCCTCACCTACGTCAGCGTCGATCTGGGGCGCAGCCGCCGCGTGCGGAACCTGCTCTTCGGCGTGGCCAAGGAGCTCGGGGTCGAGGTGGTCATCCACACCTCGATGCACCGCGACGCCAAGGACTCGGGCGGGCGCGTGCACGCCCAGAACGTCGACGCCCTGCGCAGCCTGCTGGACCTGGGCGAGCGGCACCCCACCATCCGCCGGCTGGTCTTCAAGAGCCACGCCGAGGTCTACCAGGTCAAGCACGACCTCCCCATCCTGGTGACCGAGGACCACCCGCTGAACATGACCTCGGGCTCGCCCCAGTGGATCCGGGACCGCGTCGAGGCCGACCTGACGGCCTGCGCCCGCATGGGCCTGAGCAGCCTCGAGATCGCCGTGCTGCGCTGCGCCGAGGTGCTCGCGCCCGGCTGCGGCAGCCAGATCTGGGACTGGCTGGACGCCTCGGTGGCGCTGCGCCCCGTCGGCTTCGACCCCATGACCAACGTGCTGTCCGTCGATGACGCTGTGCTGGCGCTCGAGCTGGCGGCCAAGGCCTTCGGTGTCCAGGGCGTGTTCAACATACCCGGCAAGGACACCCTGCCGCTGTCGTCCATCTCCCGGCAGTGGGGCGTTCCGGGGATGCCGGTCCCCGGCGTGCTGGCGTCGGCCTTCTACCGGACCCGTCGTCGCCTGCGCGGGCACGACTTCAGCTACGGCATGAACCTGCGCCGCTTCCACTTCTGCTCCGTCCTGGACGGCACGCGGGCGCGACAGGTCCTGGGCTTCGAACCCCAGACGCCGGTGGACTGGCCGATCACGACGGGGGATCCGGCTGGCTGATGGGGGAGCGCCTGCGAGCAGCCCGTCGAGCTGCGATGCGCCTGGCCGAGGGCCTCGGCTCCGAGCCCCAGACGCCCCAGCAGTTCGGCACCTTCACCGGGGTCTTCCTCCCCACTCTGCTGACCATCCTCGGCGTCATCATGTACGTCCGGATGGGCTGGGTGGTGGGCCACGCCGGGCTGGGCGGAGCGCTCGCGATCCTCGGGCTGGGCCTGCTGATCACGACCTGCACGGGCCTGTCCCTGTCCTCGGTGGCGACGAACACGCGCATCGGCCCGGGCGGCCCCTTCGCCATCATGAGCCGCAGCCTGGGCATCGAGGTCGGGGGCAGCATCGGCATCCCGCTGTTCCTGACGCGCCCGCTCAGCGTGACCATGTACATCTTCGGCTTCCGCGAGGGCTGGCTCTGGATCTTCCCCGGCCACAACGCCCTGCTGGTCGACCTCGTGGTCTTCGCGGCGCTCTTCGCGCTGGCCTACAAGAGCGCCGGACTGGCCTTCAAGGCGCAGTACTTCATCCTGGGCATCATCGGGCTCTCGCTCATCAGCATGTTCGGCAGCGACGCCCCGGCGGTCCAGGACCTCGAGATCACCTGGATCGGCGACTTCGACCTCGACTTCTGGGCCGTCTTCGCGGTCTTCTTCCCCGCGACCACCGGCATCCTCGCCGGGGCCAACATGTCCGGGAACCTCACGGATCCTCGCCGGGCCATCCCCCGCGGCACCCTGGCCGCGATCGGGGTGGGCGCGGTGATCTACGTGGGCGTCGCGGTCTGGGCGGCCCGGATCGGCACGCTGGACGAGCTGGTCGACAACACCAACCTGCTCATCGACCGCGCCTGGGTGCCGGGTCTGGTCGTAGCCGGACTGCTCGGCGCCACGGCGTCGTCCGCGCTGGCGGGTCTGGTCGGCGGGCCACGCCTGCTCGCGGCCCTGGGGCAGGCCGAGATCCTGCCCCAGGGCGAGCGCCTGTCCGAGCTGCGCGGCGGCGAGCCCCGCAACGCGCTGCTGGTCACGGGCGCCATCACGCTGGCCTGCATCATGCTGCGCGACCTGAACAACATCGCGCCCATGGTCACGATGTTCTTCCTGATCACCTACTGCATGATCAACGTGGTGGTGCTCATCGAGAAGGGCCTGGGGCTGGTCAGCTACCGGCCGACCCTGGACGTGCCCATCGCCGTCCCTCTGATGGGCCTGCTGGGCTGTGCGTTCTCGATGTTCATCGTGAACCCGACGTTCTCGCTGGTCTCGGTCGCGCTGGTCTTCGGCCTGTACCTGTTCATCCGCCACAAGGGCCTGCACAGCGAAGGCGACGCCGTCCGCAGCAGCTTCTTCGTGGGCATCGCCGAGTGGGCGGCCGGCAAGGTCACCCCCGATGACCTGGACAACGTGCGGGCCTGGAAGCCCCACATCCTGGTGCCGGTCGAGGACCGCGAGGAGCTGCGTGGAGGCATCCGGGTGCTGCTGGACCTGGCGCGCCCCGAGGGCAGCGTGAAGTTGTTGGGCCTGGCCACGCGCATGGACCGCGGCGAGCTGGACGAGACGCTGGAGCGCATCGGCCGCGACATCCGCACCCGCGGCGTCGAGGCCCGCTGGAGCACGGTGGGCCTGAGCTCCTACACCACCGGCGTCGGCGTCGGCATGCAGGCCCTGCAGGGGGCCTTCTTCCGCCCCAACCTGCTGTTCCTGCGCATGCCCCCACCCGGCACCCGGCGACAGGAGCTCTCAGCCGTCATCCAGATCGCCCTGCACAACCACATCGGCGTCGCGCTGCTCTGCAGCCACCCCGAGGCGGGCCTCGGGCAGGCCCGGGACATCCACCTCTGGGTCCGCCGCGGGTTGGACGGCTGGGAGGCCGACCAGGCCTTCGACTCGGGCAACCTGAACCTGATCCTGCTGATGGGCTACCGCCTGTCGCGGGTCTGGGGGGGGGCCCTGCGCGTGATCACGGTGGTCCCGGACGAGGCCTCGCGCGGTGCGGCCGAGCGCTTCCTGCTGGACCTCTGCGATCTGGCCCGCTTCGGCCCTCAGGTGCAGCGCCTGGTGGTCGCCGGCACCTTCGAGCAGGCGCTCACGCGGACCCCGCCCGCCGACCTGTCCATCTTCGGTCTGCACCGCGAGGAGCCCAACCCCGACCTGGCCGAGCGCGTCACCACGCTGGCCCGCTCGACCTCGCTCTTCGTGCTCGACTCCGGGCGGGAGTCCGCGCGAGCCTGAGACCGCCGCCCGAGCCCGCCGGGCGCGCGACCAGCCTGAGCGCCGGCGACGAGGCCGAGCGCTGCGCGTAGACTCCCCGGCGTGCTCCCCGTCATCCTCCTGGTCCTGACCATCGGCTCGGCCTATGTCGTCGTGCTCGCTGGCGCAGCCGCCTACGAGCTCACCGGCCTGGACCGCGAGACCAGCCACTTCCAGGCGCTCAGCGCCTTCACCGGCACCGGCTTCACCACGCGCGTGACCGAGCGGGTGGTGTCCCACCCCGTGCGGCGGCGCATCACCAGCCTGCTCATCCTGCTGGGCTACGCCGGAACGGCCACCGTCATCGCCAGCCTGGTCACCTCGGTCGACACCGACTCGATCGGCGTGTCCCTGCGGAACATCGGCTCGCTGGCCGCCGCAGCTCTGCTGGCCTGGTGGCTGCTGCGGAAGCTCGGGGATCAGGTCCTCGGCGACTGGCTGAGGCGGGTGCTGGCGCCGCGCATGCAGGAGTCGGTGCCCCACGAGGAGCTCCTGCTCTACAAGCGGGGCTTCGGCATCACCCGCATCGAGGTGCCCCAGGCCAGCCGCGTCGTCGGCAGGTCCTTGAAGGACCTGGACCTCCGTGAGCGTCAGCTGCAAGTGCTGGCCGTCGAGGACGGGGCCCGCGTCATGGCGGTGCCCAGCCCCGACTGGGTCTTCCTGGCGGGGCAGCACGTCGTGCTCTACGGCGCGCTGGCCTCGGTCCAGGACGCCTTCCGCCCGGAGACCGGCGGTCAGGGTTAGACTGGCCGCCCATCCGAGGTGTGCATGCTCCTGTCGCTCCTGCTCATCAGCTGTGATCCCGCGGGCGGGAACGGCAACAAGGACACGACGCAGGACACCGCGGACAGCGGCCCCGGCGGACACCCGCTGATCCCAGCCGAGTACGCCGACAAGTGGGATCCGGACGGCTGCAAGGACGACGACGGCGACTACCACACCGCGGCCCACATCCTGGGCGAGGGCAGCACGGACGCCGACGGCAACCTGACCCTGACCGAGACCTGGTACTGGATCTACCCGGACGCCGGCTACGACGACGACTGCGTCGACGAGCTCAGCTACAGCGGCACCCCCGTGACCGCCTCCACCCTCACCCAGCTCAACGCGAGCGAGGCGGAGGAGGGCTACTACGGCACCGTGAAGTCGGGCCCCGAGGGCTGCCCGGCGGTCAACTACCTCAGCACCTGGGACCACCCCGACGGCAAGAAGTTCGAGTACGGCGAGAAGTGGGAGGCCGAGTTCATCGTCGTCTTCGACACGCTGACCCCCTCCGGGAACCTGAACTGGGAGAACGCCATGCTGGTGTTCATGTACATCCTGGACGGCAACACCGTCGTCTCGGGCAGCACGGACTACGCCCGCGGCGTCTTCGAACCCGACACCGAGGCGCTCGAGCCTCCCGCGCACTATTCGTGGGAGACGAGCATCTGCTTCTCCGGTTGATCTCTGCCTAGTCCAGCGCTCCTCGCCGCCATCGCCGTGGCAGCCCTCGCGTTCCTGCTCTTCCACTTCGTGGTCAAGTGGGCGCAGGGCCGCTTCCTGTTCACGACCGGCAGCGAGTACATGCTGCTGGGCGTGCTCGTCGGACCGGCGGTGGTGGACCTCATCGACGAGCAGAGCCTGCGCCAGCTCTCGCCGCTGATGTCCCTGGCCATCGGCTGGGTGGGCCTGCTCTACGGCGCCTCGCTGAACCCTCAGAAGCTCCTGGGCGACACCTCGGGCTCGATGATGGTCAGCATCGTCGCCAGCGTCGGCACCTTCGGGCTGGTCTTCGGCGTGGCCTGGGTCGCCCTCGCCCACCCCTGGCTCGGAGCCGGCGAGGACCGGCTGATGGGCGCGCTGGTCCTGGGCGTCGCGGCCATGGCCACGGCCCCCGTGATCATCCAGCTCGTCAAGGTGCGGTTCCGAGCCGAGGGCGAGCTGACCAGCACCCTGGTCCAGTCCTCGCGGCTCGCGGAGTTCCTGGCCATCGCGGCCTTCGGGGCGATCTTCGCGGCCTTCCGCCAGGAGGCCGAGATCCCCTGGCGGGACACGCCCATCACCCGCCCGGAGTGGTACGTGATCTCGGTGGGCCTGGGCCTGCTCCTGGGCGGCCTGTTCCGCTTCTTCCTCAAGGACGAGCAGGACGCCGACAAGCAGTTCCTGAGCCTGGTCGGCATCATCGTGTTCAGCTCCGGCGCGGCCCACTACCTGGAGCTGTCGCCCTTGCTCATCAACATGGCGCTGGGCTTCTCGATGCTGTTCAACGCTCGGGACGCCTCGAGCCAGGCGCTCCTGGAGGTGCTCGAGCGCACCCGCGGCCCGATGTACATCGTGCTGCTCATCTTCGCGGGGGCCATGTGGCGCCCCGTCGCCCTGCCCATCTTCGTGTTCGCGCTGGCCTACGCGCTGCTCCGAGGCGGCAGCCGCCTGGCCGCGGGCTGGTTCTCCGCGCTGACCGCGGGGCCCTCCGTCCGCCGGGACATCGGCCGGGGCATGCTGGGTCAGGGCGAGGTCGCGGTCGCCATGGCGCTCAACTTCCAGCTCGTGTACTCGGACTCGCCGGTCTCCGCGCTGGTGGTCACGGCCGTGCTGGCCAGCGTGCTGCTGAACGAGCTCTGGTCCGCGCGCCTGCTCAAGGGCCTGCTCATCGACGCCGGGGACATCCGCGCCGAGGGCTACCCGGAGCCCGAAGTCCTGGCCGAGGGAGGCTGAGATGTACGTCATCGTCGTCGGGATGGGTCAGGTCGGACGCCACGTGGTGCGCGAGCTCCAGC
>CALGIB010000268.1 GCA_937915955.1 uncultured Pseudomonadota bacterium | reverse complement strand
GTGTCCCGGGCTCTGCGGCCCGACCCGGCCGCGCGCTTCCCCGACTGCCTGGCCTTCCTGGAGGCGCTGCGGCTGAAGCCAGACACCCTGTCCGATCGGCCGCAGACGCTCGAGCCCATGGACCCAGAGCCGCCCGAGCCCTCCCTCGAGCCGAACCAGGCCGCTTCGAACCCCACGCTGGCGCCGGGCGCCTTCACCTGGTCGGGCGAAGAGGAGCTCGATCCCGAGCCACCCGCTGCCGCTGCGCCACCCCCGGCCCCGGCCCCGGCCTCGAGCCTCGCCCCGACGCCGGCCCCCACGCCCCAGGCAGCCGCGGTCGATCCCGAGCCGGAGGCCCCAGACGAGGAGGACGAGCGCGAGCGCGTCAACCCCAGCCACACGGTGCGCGCCGAGGGCGGCAGCGAGGTCTTCGCCGAGCTCATCTGGCCGGTGCTGCGCGGGCTCTACCACGCCGGCCGCTACGCCACGCTGCCGGTGGTCATCCTGCTCTTCGGCGGAGGCGCCGGCGCCACCCTGGGCGAGCGCGAGCTGCAGGCGCTCGAGGATCAGGTCGCCACCACCGAGGTGCAGCTCGACCTGGCCGTGGCGGGCCAGCTGGACATGGTCGCCGAGCTGGTCGAGCTGGGGGCCCGGGCGGCCATCCTCGACCCCTACGTGGCCCGCTACCAGCGCGCCGAGACCGAGTCCGAGCGCTTCAAGGCCGCCGCCGACCTGTCCACGGCCATGCTCGAGGAGCTGCGGATGCTCCCGGCCACCGACGAGCCCGAGCTGATCCAGCGCCGCCGGCAGGCCGAGGTGAAGCTCAACCACAGCCGCGAGCGCTACCGCGCCTACACGGACTCGGTGCGGGCCTGGGAGGAGGGCGCGTCCACGATGAAGGGCACGCTCGCCATCCGCGCCGGCTTCGCCGAGGCGCCCCCAGGCTGGTCCCCGGAGTGAGCTCGCTGGACAGCCTGCCCACGCCCGCGGCGCTGATCGACCTGGACCGGCTCGAGGCCAACTGCGCCTGGATGAGCCGCCGCTTCTCGGAGCTCGGCGTCGCGCTCCGGCCACACGTCAAGACGCACAAGATCCCCGCCATCGCTCGCCTCCAGGTCCTCGGGCACGACGCTGGCGTCACGGTCAGCACGCTGGCCGAGGCCCGGGCCTTCACCGAGGCCGGCTTCGACGACCTGTGCTGGGCCCTGCCGCTGCCCCCCGCTCGCGCGGACGAGGCCCTGGATCTGGCCGGGCAGGTCAGCCTGTGCCTGCTGGTCGATCACCCCCGCACCGCCGGGCTGCTTGAGCAGGCGGCGGCCCAGGCGGGTCGCAAGGTGCGGGTCCGTCTGGAGCTGGACTGCGGCTACGGGCGCACGGGCGTGCGCGCCTCGGACCCGGGCAGCCTGGCGCTGGCCCGGCAGCTGAGAGACTCCCCTAACCTGGACTTCGAGGGCCTGCTGACCCACGCGGGCCAGGCCTACGGGGCACGAGACATCGGGCAGATCGGGCAGATCGCCGCGCTCGAGACCCGGGCCGCCGTCGGCTTCTCCCAGGCGCTGCGGGCCTCCGGGATCGAGGTCCGGGTCGTCAGCACCGGCTCGACGCCGACCTGCCGCCGGGGCCGGGACTTCCAGGGGGTGACCGAGGTGCGGCCCGGCAACTACGCGCTCTTCGACCTGCACCAGGCGGCCATCGGCTCCTGCGAGGTGGACGAGATCGCGCTCGAGGTCCTGGCCTCGGTGATCGGCGTCTACGAAGACCGCGTGGTCCTGGACGCCGGCGCGCTGGCGCTCAGCAAGGACGCCGGCGCCAGCCACGCGGGCCTGCGCGGCTACGGCATGGTGCTGGATCTGCAGCGGCGGGAGCTGCCGCTGGAGCTGGTCTCGCTGAGCCAGGAGCACGGCATCGCCCAGGGCGATCCAGGCGACCTGCAGCCCGGAGACCGGGTGCGCATCCTGCCCAACCACAGCTGCCTGGTGACGGCGCTGCACCCGGTCGTGTGGGGCGTCCGCGAGGGGCGCGTGGTCGAGAGCTGGAGCCCCGTGCGGGGCTGGTAGCTCCGAGCCCTAGGGCGCGACGGAGAAGTCGACCTTCTCGGACCCGTTGCCGGCGGCGTCCTTGAGCTTGACCTGGAACTCGTAGTCGTCCTGGTCCGTGTCCAGGGCAAAGAACACCCGACCGTCGTCGTCGATCACCGCCTCGCGGGTCGAGGCGTCGGAGTCGATCATCAGGGTGAGCTGCTGCTCGCCGAGCCAGAGCATGGCCTGGCCGCCCTCGAGATCGTCCTCGGCGTCCGTGTAGGTGATGTACACGTTGAGCAACCAGCCGCTCTCGGAGTTGGGGTAGTCCTCCCAGTCGTAGTCGACGCCGTCGATGACCGGCGAGCCGTCGCCGACGACCTCACCCGAGTCATCCGCGCTGCCGCTGTCGTCCGTGGACCACGCCGATCCGCCCCCCGGAAACGCGGGATCCGACCCGAGGGTGCAGGCGGTGAGACCAAGAATGACGACAGCCAGGTGCATGGGAGGCTCCTCCAGACCGAGCCAGTCTACACCCCGGATTCCCGAAGCGGTATCGTGCCGCTCCCTGGGAGGAAGCGATGGGCGGACCGGAAGACAGCAGCAAGAAGCCTGGAAACAAGCGCGCCGTCATCTCGATCGAAGAGGACGACTACGATCTCGATCCGATGGTCGAGGACGCCGTCGAGGACCTGC
>CALGIB010000267.1 GCA_937915955.1 uncultured Pseudomonadota bacterium | reverse complement strand
GGCCTGCCCGCGCTTCGTGGCCTCGGCCCACGCGCTGTGGAAGGTGTCGGGTCGGACGTTGGCGGGATGAGACTTGCGTGTGCCCCAGGCCGGGAAGATGAACTCGTCCCTGTCGCGCCCCGCCAGCCAGTCACGGACGTCGGCAACCAGATGCTTGCTCACGGGCATGACTCGGGCCTCGGCCTCCTCCTGGCGCGACTTGCCGACGGTGACCCGGATGGTCGCGGCGTCGAGGTCCAGGTCCCGCATGCGGAGGCCGAGCACCTGGGAGATGCGCAGCCCCGTGTAGCGAAGGAACACGCCAACCCGTCTGGACTCGACGGCGTTTGGGCTGATGTGCCGGAGGCAAGCATCGAGCTCCTTCAGCGTCGGAGACGGCGGCGCCACGTAGACCGGCACCCTCGGCAGCACCATCTTCGCCTCACGAGGCGGGGTCGGGACGCCGGGGAAGGTGTCCGGGTCGTCGCTCACCCAGCGCCACATGTCGATGACGCTCCGACCTGCCGAGTAGACCCACGACTTCGAGTACCCCCGTTCCTGCCAGGTCCGGACGCAGTCGATCACCAGGGCGCGGCTCAGCCGGTCGGCCCAGACCGGCCTCGACGGCTTGATCTTCAAGAGCTCGCGGGCGAGCTCGAAGAAGCGCTTCATGTGACCGGCGTACGCGACCACGCTGCGCGGCTTGCACCGGGTCTTCTTCCACGCGAGCCACGCGACCGCAGCGTGCTCCAGGTTGGCGACCTGAGGGACCTCCTCGACGGTCGCCGTCGGCAGGCTGAACTCGCCCTCGTCCATCAGGGAGCGGCGAATCTTGGCTGCAGCCTCGTCACGTGCGGCCCGGCCCTTGACGGTCAGCGAGCGCGCCCGACGCTTCAGACGGCCGTCCGTCCCGCGCGCCGGTTGGCCGTCTGCGCCAGGCATGAGCTCCCGCCATCGCAGCTTGAAGCGGTTGCCGGGGAGGGGGTCGATGCTGAGTCTGGCCAAGGCTCCTCCAGGGGGTCGAGCGGGGGCCAGTGTGTCCTCGGTGTGTCCTCTTGGCAACGCCGGAATACCAAGTACCCGGAATCACTCAGCTATAAATCACTCCTGTCGAAGTTGCAGTTCAGCAAGTTGCAGCTCCGCTCGCAGCGGCTGACCTCATGGCGTCGACGCAGGGTCTTCGGCGCGTCCCAGATGGCCGCCAAGGGCGCCATGTCGAAGACCGTCGCCACGGGCTCGAGGAAGTAGCACAGACGGATGTTGCCCTGGGGATCGAAGCTGATGTCGCTGTGGCCAGCCTTGCAGGTCAGGCCGTTGAAGGTGACCGGATCCCGGAAGTAGGGCTTCATGGCGGCGAGCTGGCCCACGGCGTTGCAGACCGGTCCGCCTCGGCGGCGCTCCTCGATGAGCAGGTCCACGGCGGCGTCGATGGCCTGCAGGTCCGTGGGCCAGAGCACCGACTTCTTGAACCAGTAGGGGTCGTACTCGACCTCGCCGAAGTTCTGGTAGAGCGGCTGCACGACCAGCTGGTAGTCGCGATCCCGCACGAACTGGATGAGCTCCGGGATCTCCTCGGCGTTGCGGCCGTTGAGGATGCAGGTCACGACCACCCGGGGCGAGGCGTGCGCGTCGAAGAGGGCGAAGGCCTGCATGGCCTTGTCCCAGCTGCCCGCTCGGCCACGGCTGTGGTCCACGGTCGCGGGTCGGACGCCGTCCATCGAGACGTAGGCGATGGACACCCCGGCCTCGCTGATCCCTTGGGCGCGCTTGGGCGTCACCAGCCAGCCGTTCGTGTTGAACGTCACGGTGTTCCCGAGCTGGACGGCCCGGGCCATGAGCTGCTCGAGGTCCTTGCGCAGCAGAGGCTCGCCGCCCACGAAGTTGACGCTGGCTGGGCCCACCCATTGGGACAGGCGATCCAGCGCGTCCAGCCAGACCTGGCCGTCGAGATCGACCGTGTCGTTCTTCCAGATGTCGCAGTGCAGGCAGGGCAGGAAGCACCGGTCGGTGACCGAGAGGTGAATCTGGGTGGGCCGGCCCGGAGCGCGGCGCAAGCCCGCCTTGTCCAGCGCCTTGTTGAAGAGTCGCGTCCTACCCAGCACGGAGGACCTCGCGATCGTGGTCGGCCTGGGCGTCGATCTCGCTCTGGGCCAGCTCGCTGTAGTTGCCGCTGGTCGGGATGAAGCAGGACTGACAGCCGCGGAGGCCCGAGTAGTCGCCCTGGGCTACCCTTCGGCGGGTCTCGGCGTGGTCCTTGCCCCACCAGAGCTGGCTGAAGGGGGTCTGTGTCAGATCGCCGATCTGGTTGTGCAGCAGGTTGTCCTTGGTGCATGTCGTGACCTCGCCGCGCCAGGACACCACCGGTGACTTCCAGAACCCGGAGCAGATCACTCTGTTCTGAGAGGGGACCTGGGCGGGGGACTGGTGCTCCCGCGGCAGCGCCAGTCCCATCTGTGACATGGCGTCACGAAACACACGGTTCTCTCTGGCCTGCCGCTCGGCGGTGGGGCAGTCCAGGTTGCGGAAGTAGATGATGGCGTCCTCACCGGGCGGCACGTCCTGGGCGACGCTCCGGTGTGGCACTCCGGCGGAGGCGCACACAGACTCCCAGTGGGCCTTGAAGGCAGGGGCCTCCTCGGCGTTGTTGCTGCCCACGATGAACTGGAAGACCGGCCGGGGCCAGCGCGCGCCGGTGGCCCCCTTGGCGCGGACGAACTGCTCGACGTTGGTCTGCACCTGCTCGAAGCGATCCAGGCCCTTGACGCGGGTGTAGGTGGGCTGGTCGATGGCGTCCAGGCTGAAATGCCAGACCTGGCGGACCTCGCCGTCGTTCAGGGCGATCTGTGTGCGATCTGGGGTCAGGTGGGTGCCGTTGGTGTGCACCTCGATCTGTCCAAAGGTGCCGTGGCGGGCCGCGCTGCGCAACGCCGAGCGGTAGAGCCGGCCGAAGTCCTTGTGCAGCAGCGGCTCGCCCAGCCAGAACAGCACGAGGGCGTCGAAGCGGGCGCCAGCCTGCTCGAGGTCGGCGAACAGATCCAGGCCCAGGCCGGTGTCGAGGTAGCCGCTGACGGCGTGGTGGGGGTGGGCGCTGCCCTCGCTGACGGAGCAGTGCACGCACTTGAGCGAGCAGCGGTTGGTCAGCTCCAGGACGAGGTAGCTGCCAGGGAGGTGGGGCGGTCGCACGACGTCAGTGTAGGGCCGCGGCGTGCTGCGGGGTTGCACGAGAGGAGGCTGTCGCGCTGCCCGCGCCGGGTCAGGCCGCCAGCCGGTCCGATCCTCGACGCACGAGCTCCACCTGGACCCCGGTCCCGGGGCGCAACGTCACCGAGGACATCAGCTCCAGCTCGAAGCCCGGGACGGCGCGCAGCTCGAAGGCCTGCAGCACGCTGGCCAGGACCAGCACGGCCTCCATTCGCGCGAAGTGGTTGCCGACACAGACGCGCTGGCCTCCGCCGAAGGGGAAGAACGCAAACTTGTGGGGCGGCTGGCCCTCGAGCCAGCGCTGGGGCCGGAAGGCCTCGGGCTCGGCGAACCAGCGCGGGTCGCGGTGCACGACCCACTGCGGCACCATCAGCACTGTGCCCTCGGGGATCAAGGTGCCGCCCAGCTCGAAGTCCGCGCTGGCCTGGCGCGCGATCATCCAGGCCGGAGGGTAGAGCCGCATGGACTCCTGGAACACCGCGTCCAGCAGGGGCAGGCGGCGGCTGTCCATCGCCGAGGGGCTCCGGCCGGCCAGCACCTCGTCGAGCTCGGCCTGCACCTGCTCCTGAATCTCGGGGTGGGTGGCCAGCAGGTGCAGGCTGTAGCTGAGCGACAGCGCCGTAGTCTCGTGGCCGGCCAGGAACAGGGTGAGCAGCTCGTCGCGCAGCTGCTGGTCGTCCATGCCTCGGCCCTCGTCGTCCCGGGCGGCCAGCAGGCGGGACAGCAGATCGCTGCCCTCGTTGCCCTCGGCGCGCCGCTGCTCGACCAGGCCCAGCAAGATGCGGTGGAGCTCGCGCTGGGTGCGTTCGGCGTTGCGCTTGCCGCGCGTGGGCACCCAGTCGGGCAGCAGGCGTCGCCAGGTCTGGGTCTTCTCCATGAAGCCGTGCATGAGCTGCTCGATCAGCGGTCCGACCTGGTGGGTGTCCTCCATCACGGTCCCGAAGAGCGTGCGGACGGCGATGTCCAGGGTCAGCTCCATCATCTCGGAGCTGACGTCGCGCCGGCCCGAGGTCATTCCAGTCAGGTGCTCCTTGGTCGCGGTGACCATGATGTCGCCCAGCTCGGCGAGGTGACGCGGCTGGAAGCTGGGCGCGATGAGCCGGCGGTTCTTGCGCCAGGTCTCGCCCTCGGCGGTCAGCAGGCCCTGCCCGAGGATGTCGCTCAGCCCGGCGGTGATGGGGTCCTTCACCGTGTCGTGTCGTCTCGTGACCAGCAGCTCCTCGATGAGCTCGGGGCCGGTGACGCAGACGGTCTGCTGACTGCCGAGGCGGAAGCGGACCAGGTCGCCGTGGTCCCGAGACAGGCCTGTGAGGTAGTCGCGGGGGTCGCCCATGAAGTCGGGCAGGTGGCCGACGATGGGGTAGGCCTTGGGGGAGGGGAGCTGGTTGAAG
>CALGIB010000266.1 GCA_937915955.1 uncultured Pseudomonadota bacterium | reverse complement strand
TCGTTGGGGTCCGCCGAGTCGTCGTTCCACTCGTAGCCACTGTCCCGGCCAGCGTTCTCGACGTCCTCGAGCTTGCTGAAGCTCTGCTCGATGCATGCGATGGAGAGGAGAAGGACCATGAAGTCTCCCGTGACGGACCTGGGGGCGTTCACTTGTAGGGAAATCCCAACACCTCCGCAAGTGCTTTCTTCGGAAACGCAGAAGGCCAAGTTATTCCGTAGGCATCGGCGCTCCGGCCCAGAGGCGGGGATCCCCCAGCGCGCTCACCAACGGCTCGTTGTCCACATCGACGCCTGCGATCCTCAGCCCCCTCAGCGCAGCCAGGGCTCGCACAACCGCCGCCTGGGCGGTGGGACCGGTGGCCACCAGCACCCCCAGCAGCCCGCTGGCCTTCATGCCAGGGCTCAGGTGGGTCTCGAAGCGGGCGTCCGGCGGGACCTCGATGCTCTCGACCACGCCCCCACTGCGCGCTCGGACGCGCACGCCGAGGGCGTGCCCCTTCGGCTTGAGGTCCTCGCGGCGCCAGCCCAGCGACTCGCCCAGCGCCATGCGCAGCTGCAGCTCGGGCGAGCGCAGGCCCTGCACCTCGTCGACGAGCAGACCGCCGATCGACAGGCGCGGGCGCAGCCCCAGGCAGAAGGCCCCGCCCGCCTCGTCCACCAGGAAGCCGACCGAGCCCAGGCCGCGGTACTGCACGGCCTCCGCGAAGCCCACCGCGGCGTCCTGGATGGAGGTGGCCAGGCCCGGCTCGATGCTGGCCGGCAGTCGGTCGAGGGCCAGCTTGTCCTGGTGGCGCGCCGCCCTCTCGCAGACGCCCAGCGGCACCGCCTCGTCCTCGCCGCCGACGAAATGCACGACCACGTGGCGGGCACCCTCGATGTGCTGCTCGACCCAGACCTTCTGTCCGGCGTGGATGCGCTCGGTGATGCTGGTGGCCAGCTGCCGGTCGGTGCGGGCGAGCTCCGCGGACAGCCCCCAGGCATCCTTGATCCAGAGCGGCAGGCCCAGGCGCTCGCGGGGCTCCCGAAGCTCGTGAAGGTTGTAGATCGGCGCGGAGCCAGGGATGACGGGCACGCCGGCTGCGATCGCGATCTCCCGTGTCGTCCAGCGGTCCGACAGCGCCGCGATCTGCTCGGGCGAGGGGCCGAGGAAGCCC
>CALGIB010000265.1 GCA_937915955.1 uncultured Pseudomonadota bacterium | reverse complement strand
CGCTGACGCCGTCCCCGTCCTGGTCGTCGTCGTCGCCGTCGCAGTCCTGATCGACGCCGTCGTACCACTCCTCGGTCGCGCCCGGGTTGACGTCCGAGTTGGCGTCGTCGCAGTCGTCGCCCTCGTCGCCGCCCAGGTAGCCGTCGCCGTCCTGGTCGTACTCGTCGGCGTCGTCACAGTCGTTGATGACGCCGTCGTAGGGCTCGTCGGGCGCGCCCGGGTAGGTGGCGTCGTCGGCGTCGTCGCAGTCCTCGCCGTCGTAGCTGGCCGAGTCGTAGCCGTCGCCATCGGCGTCGTAGTCGGACCAGGTGTCGCAGTCCTGATCGACGCCGTCGTACCAGATCTCGGTCGCCCCGGGGTGGATCTCGGCGTCCGCGTCGTCGCAGTCGTCCCCGCCGCACTCGGCGGCGCTGTAGCCGTCTCCGTCGACGTCACACCAGTCGCTGCCGTCGCAGTCCTGGTCGACGCCGTCGTAGGCGATCTCGGTCGCGCCCGGGTAGGCGTCGGGGTTGGTGTCGTCGCAGTCGGTGTTGTCCGCGACGTAGCCGCTGGGCTGATCGCAGTCGACGTCCGAGACCCCGGGGTCCCCGTAGCTGTCGGTGTCGCTGTCGGCGTACCAGGTGCTGACGTCGAGGCTGTCGTCCTCGTCGATCTCGTCGTCGCAGTCGTTGTCGATGCCGTCGCAGTACTCGTCCGCGCCCGGGTAGGCGGCGCTGGTGCTGTCGTCGCAGTCGGTGCCCGCGGTCACGCCCGCGGCGGGGTCGTCGTCGCCGTAGCCATCGCCGTCGCCGTCGGCCATGCACGCGGTCGTCGAGTCCAGCTCGGCCGAGCCCGGGTAGGCGTCCGCGTCGGTGTCGTCGCAGTCCTCGGAGTCGTCGGCCTCACCCGCGTCCGCGCAGTCCAGATCGCTGGAGCCCACGGTGTCCGCGTCGCCGTAGCTGTCCCCGTCGTCGTCGGTGTAGCAGGTGTCCCCGCCGTCGCAGTCGTCGTCCACACCGTCGGCCACCGTCTCGGTCGCGCCCGGGTAGATGGTCGCGTCGTCGTCGTCGCAGTCCGTGCCCGCGGTCACGTCACCCGTGGCGCTGGAGTCGCCGTAGCCGTCCTCGTCTCCGTCGCTCATGCAGTCGGTGCTGGAGTCGTACTCGGCCGCGCCCGGGTAGGCGTAGGCGTCCGCGTCGTCGCAGTCCTCGTCGTCGTCGGCCTCGCCCGCGTCGTCGCAGTCGGTGTCGCTGGAGCTGACCGTGCTCGAGGCGTCACCGTAGCCGTCGCCGTCGTCGTCGGCCCAGCAGACCTCGGCGCCGTCGCAGTCGCTGTCGACGCCGTCGCCCGTGGTCTCGGTGCCCGCCGGGCTGACGCTGGAGTCGCCGTCGTCGCAGTCCGTGCCGGCGGTGACGCCGCTGGCGGGGCTCTCCTCGCCGTAGCCGTCGCCGTCCGCGTCCGTCATGCAGTCGGTGGCCGAGTCGTTCTCGGCCGAGCCCGGGAAGGTGTCCGCGTCGCTGTCGTCGCAGTCGTCGCCACCGTAGCTGTCGCTGACGAAGCCGTCCCCGTCGGCGTCCACCGAGCCGCAGCTGCTGGCGGCGAGCACGTTGGTCTGGGCGTCGGCCTCGGTGGCGGCCATGGTCACGAGGAAGCCGAAGCTGACGGTGTCGCCCGAGCCGATGGTGGCCTCTTCGTGCCGCCAGTACATCGCGGAGTCGCCCGAGGCGCCGGCGGCGTCGGTCAGCGTCGCGTCGGCGTCGCGGTCCCAGGAGCTGTTGTGCCCGTAGGTGTCGTCGCTGTCACAGCCGTAGAAGCCGATGGTCCAGTCGGAGTAGGGACCGACCGACTGCACCATGTCGTCGTCGCCGTCGCTGTCCAGGTCCTCGACCGAGTTGTAGGTGTTGTAGGTGGTGCTGCCGCCGGTGCAGCCCGTCGTCCTGGTCGGGGTCCACCGCGTGGATGATGCGGAAGTCCGTGGCGTCGTCCGTGCCGTCGTTGGTGACGACGTAGTTGATCGAGATGACGGTGCCGGACACCTCCCAGATCTCCACCTTGGTGACGGACAGGTCGCCCATCGTCCACGCGTGGATGGAGACCATCTCGGACGAGGTGGACGCGTCGGTCTCGGACACCGCCGTGGCCGTCGCGCCGTAGGTGCTATTGACGTAGTAGTCCTCGCTGCTGCCGGACTGATCCCACTCGGCTTCGACGTGGGTCCAGGGCGTGCCCGGGTAGGTGAAGTCGCAGAAGGACGTGCCGGCGCCGGTGCTGTCGAACTCCAGGCCTTCCCCCAGCGAGTCCGTGTCGTTCCAGACGCCCTCGTCGTCGTAGGCCGCCTGGATGTAGTCGCCGGTCAGCTGCTGGCTGGCCTGGCTGGGGATGAGGAGGGCGAGAAGCATGAAGGGACTCCCGGAGTAGGGGCCAACCTAGCCGACTTCCCGGGCCCTCGCACGCCTCTAGCCAGAAGCTCGACAGGGTCACGGCAAAGGCGCTAAACCACCAACATTCTTGGAGATGCCATGACGCTCATCGCCCTCGCCGGCCTCGCTCAGGCCCAGACCGTGCCCGAGATCAACGCCCAGCTCTTCCGACCCAGCATCGACTCCAGCGCCATGCTCTGGACCGACGAGTCGCTGATGTCGCCGGACAGGTACACCCTGGGTCGCGCCACGCTGCACTACGTCAACGACCCCTTCGTCTACATGAGCCCCGCGGGCGACCGGACCGAGCTGGTCAGCGGCGTCTGGCAGCTCAACGCGGCGGTGGCCCACACCCGCGGTCCCCTTCGCATCGGCCTGGACGTGCCGATCTACCTGCGCAGCAGCGGCCTGCTCGGCGGCGAGACCGGGCTGGGCGACATGGGCCTGGACGCGCGCTTCACCGCGCTGGACCGGCGCGAGAGGCCCCTGGGCCTGGCCCTGGCCGGTCGCCTGTCCGCCCCCACCTCGACCGTCGACGCTCCCCTGGGCGGCGCAGGCATGGGCTGGGAGCTGGCCCTGATCGTGGACACCCAGGTCGGTGAGGACACCGTGCTCGCCGCGAACCTGGGCACCAAGGGGGTGAAGAACGTCCAGCTCGACAACTTCGAGTACAAGGACCAGCTCTTCCTGCGCGCCGGCGTCGGGCACGCTCTGAGCGAGTCCGCGGGCGTGTCCCTGGACTGGTCGAGCCACTTCACCTACG
>CALGIB010000264.1 GCA_937915955.1 uncultured Pseudomonadota bacterium | reverse complement strand
CGGGGTGCGTCGAGAGGCGTTGCCCGGTGAGTTCGATTCTCATCACCCGCCGCCACCTGCTCGGGGCCATCGCGGCCTGCGGCTCGATGAGCGCGCCCTTAGCGGCTGTCCGCCCAGGCCGCCAGCTCCTCGCGGCCCTTCGACGAGAGCTCGTAGACGCCCTCGCCGAGCCGATCGAACCAGCCGTAGACGTCTCGGTAGAGGAGCTCTCGCGCCTTGGGTTCGTCCAAGCGCTTCGCGACCAGCGAGGCCTTGCTCGGGCCGCACTCGGCCAGGTGGCGCGCGATGGCGACGGACCGCTGGCGGTAGGCCGTGACCCGACCGGCGCGTGTGGCGCTGCCTCCGAGGTTCGGGTCACCCACCCGCTGCTGGAACTCCCCCAGCAGGCGCCCGCGACCCTTCTTGTCCGAGCGAGGGCGGTAGGGGAGCGGGTCCAGCACGACGGTCACGCGGTCCTTGGCGGCCTCGATGGTGATCAGCCCCAGCCCGAGCCGGCGAAGCAGCTTCGGGAGGCGCTTGCGCTGGGTCTTCAGCAAGCGGCTGCCCTCGGGCACGCCCAGGTAGACCCGCTCGCTCAGCGCCAGGCGCTCCACCCCCTGCAGGATCAGCTCGAGGTTGGGGCGCAGCTTGAGCTCGACGATGACCGGCGCCTCCTGGCCTCGAACGGCCACCACGTCGCAGCGTCCGACCTCGCCCTTGACCTCGTAGCCCTGGCCCTCGAGGAAGCGCTTGAGCGGCGCGTAGAGGTCGGACTCCACCATCAGCAGGCTCCGCGGGGGTGGATGGCCATGCCCCACGATACGCCCCTGCTCCGAGCAGGCTGTCGATGACGGCGGGCCCGCTCGCCTCCACCACCGCACCTGGGACGGCCATGCACGTCTGGCAGCTCGCCGACGCCGACGGCCTCGCCGACCGCACCCACCCCTGGACCGGATCGCTGGCGGACCCAGCGCATCGGCACCTCGATCTGCGGGGCGAGCCGGGTCTCATCCGGACGGCGCTCGAGGACCTCCGGGTGTGGCGGCGCTACCCCGCGACGGAGACCTTCTACCGGCTGCTGGAGTGGCTCAATGGGCCATCGTCCAGCCTGGAGTCCAGCGACTGCGCGCTCAGCGGTCCGGCCCCCAACGAGAGCCCGGCCGTCCCGAAGGCGCTGGACTGCTCGGGCAGGCTGATCGTCCTGTTCCGGGACCTGCCTCTGAACCGTGACGAGGCCAGGCTCGGCGCGCTGACGCAGGGGCTCGCGCGCGCCGTGGCGGGCGTGGACTTCGAGTGGGGAGCGGTCGGGCTCACGCTCGTGCCCGTGCGCTTCACCACGCTGCCAGGGCCCGCCTCGGAGCAGCTCGGGTTCCAGCTGATGCTGTCGTTCTGGGCCTGGGGCGACGACGAGGCCGAGGCGATGGCGCACCTGGCTCGAACCCTCGGCGTGCTGGAGGCGGCGCTGCGGCGCGCGGCTCCGGGACCCGGGGTAGGTTGACGCGTGCTGACCCTCACGCTGTGTCTCCTCGCCTGCGTCGGCCTCCGCGTTCAAGGGGGAGTCGCCCAGGACCTGAGCCGCTCGCAGGAGCAGGTCGTCGCTGACCTCGGCTTCGACATGACCATGGGGCCGTCGACGAGCAGCAAGGTCTTCGGCACGTTCTCGGTGCGGCACATCGACACCGCCGCCCCCTGTCACTACGAGCTGCACCTGGGCGTGCGCGGCCACTACGCTCAGGACCGCGCGATGACCGGGCCGGCGGTGGGCATGCTCGGGCACTGCCACGTCTTCGGAGCCCTGGCGGCGCAGGGCACGGCGGGCGTCAAGGTCTTCGAGCTGGGCGCCCAGGACGGGGCCTTCACGGCGGGCGTGACCAGCCCCTACGCCCAGCTCGGGCTCAGGCTGACGCTGAGCGAAGGCGTCTACCTTGGCGTTGAGGGGCTGGGGGGCTACGACCTCCGGCCCGGTCGGCACAGCTACCCCTACGTCGGCGGCATGGCGCGCTTCACGGTGGGTATCCTGCCCTGAGCCACGGCCGCCTCGGCGATGCGGGCAGGGGCGTCCTCAGGGCTCGCCCAGGTGCTCGAGCACCCAGGGATGCCGGTGGTGGTCCCGAGCGCTCAGGTCCGGGCGGTGGCCGGCGTCGAGCCGGGCGTGCAGACGCTCCAGGCTGAGGTAGTCCCGCTGGCTCACGACGTGGAAGCCGGCTCGCAGCAGCGCGGCGGCCGCCACGCCGACGCCTCTCCGGTGCTGCACGGGGTCCTCGAAGCGGCAACCCAGGGAGATGACCTGGCTGCCGCAGGCCCCCGAGCGGTCGGTCAGCAAGCACAGCTCGACCTGCTCTTGCTGGGCCCGCTCGACCATCGCCCGAGCGCCCGCCAGCATGCCCTCGGTCAGGTCTGCGCGGTGCTCGTCCAGGACCCGCGCCCGTCCGTCCAGGACCTCGAAGCCGTCCCCGCCGTGCAGGTCGGGCATGGTCCTAGGTGTGCCCAGGCCGTGGTCCTCGGGGCAGAACGGGATCAGCCGCACCGAGGCGCAGCGGAGCCACCCCGGCAGGCTGGCGGCCATGCCGTAGTCGCTGCCGTCGACCCCGACGGGGAGACCGGCGATGCAGCCGCTGACCAGGATCCGCCAGGGGTCCTTGGGGCTGGGTGTGCGGAGCTCCGCCAGGACTTGGGGGTGATGGGGGACGCGCACGTGGCCATTGTGGCCTGACTTCGCCTCGCGATGGACGGGTAGACTGGCCGCATGGTGCAGCTCCTGATCGGCCTGGCCTGGGCCAGCGACGCCGACATCACCACGGGTGTCGTCGAGTACGGCAACGGCAACTACGAGCGCGCCGCGCTCAAACTCCAGGAGGGGCTGGCGGACCCGTCGGCGCTCAAGGCCAGGAACCTCGCCAAGGGCTGGCTCTACCTCGGCAAGGTCCGCCTGCAGCAGGAGGACTTCCTGGCGGCGGGCGAGGCCCTGAGCCAGGCGCGGCAGGCCGACGCCGGGGGCGACCAGGCCAGGGAGATCGACGCCGAGGTCGAGCGGCTGCTGCCCTACCTGCGGATGGGGTCGCTCCAGGCCATGAATCAGGCGCGTGGGAGCGACGGCCCCGAGGCCTCGCGGCTGATGGCGACCTCGGGGCTCTGGGCCACCACGGCGCTGCAGCTCCGGCGCGACGACTACCTGTGCTTGGACCTGCGAGGCCAGGCGCTGGACGGTCTGGGGCGCAAGGAAGAGGCCGTGGCGGACTTCACG
>CALGIB010000263.1 GCA_937915955.1 uncultured Pseudomonadota bacterium | reverse complement strand
AGCACGAACAGATCGTACTCGTCGGCGAAGACCACCTCGGCGCTGCCGTCGCCGTCGAAGTCGAAGACCGCCGAGCCCGTGCTGTGCGAACTCTCGTCCCGGATCGGGGCGCTCCAGAGGATGCCGCCGTCGGGCTCGAACACGTAGTAGAAGTACTTCGAGGCCAGGCCGATCTCGACCTGCCCGTCGCCGTCGAAGTCGGCCAGCGTGGGCGCGCCGCCGGAGCCGCCGTCGGGCGTGCTCCAGGTGTCCAGCACCTGGCAGGTGTGGTCCATCAGCGTGACCTCGCCCGACCCCGACAGGACCACCTCGCCGTCGCCGTCGTTGTCCAGGTCCGCGGCCGCCGGGTAGGCGTCGTCGGCGTCCGCGCTGCAGATGGTGCTGCCGTCGGGGGCCATCAGCGAGGGACCGACGAGGACCTCCATCGTGCCGTCGTCGTCCAGGTCGACGGGCACGGACTTGGGTCCGCCGTTGACGTAGCTCGTGCTTGTGCCCAGGAGCTCGAGCTCGCCCTCTGCCAGGATCGCGCCGTCCAGCCCCGCCAGGATCGTGCGGCCCACGACGATCTCGACGTCCCCGTCGCCGTCCAGGTCCGCGATGGCCGGAGCGATCGTCCAGCGCCACGGCTCGCCCTTGGCTTCGGGGTAGGCCAGCTCCGTGAGCCACTCCAGCTCGCCCTCGTGGTCCAGGCAGACCAGGCCGTAGCCGGTGGCGCTGGGGTGCTTCACGGCCACCAGCACCTCGGGCAGCCCGTCGGAGTCCACGTCCCCGAGGGCCACGCCTCCCTGGATGTTCGGCGACCAGAGCTGGCCATCGACCTCGAACTCGCTCACGCTCCAGTGCTCGGCGCTGCCGTCGCCGGCGAGCAGGCGGAGGGTGGCGGCCACCTCCCAGCTGTCGCCGTGGTCCGCCTCCCGGGTCACCAGCGCCAGATCCGGGGGATCGTCCTCGTCAACGTCCCCGTCGCCGTCGTCGTCGCTGACCCGCCCGACCACGACCTGACCAGCGAGGTCGCGGTCGGTGGCGCTGGGGAAGGCTCTCCAGGCCGTCTCGACCACCGGGTCCCAGACCGCGTCCAAGCCGTCGAACAGGCAGCTCGGGTCCAGCTCGACGGTCTCGGCCGGCCAGTCCTCGTCGGGGCACTCCAGCACGCTGGCGCCGATACGCAGGGAGACGTCGACCAGGGGCTCGTCAGGGTCGTTGCTCTGGATGCGCAGGACCCCCGCGGCGCCCTCGCTGGCCTGGGCGCTCAGGTCCAGCCAGGCCTCCTCGCCGGGCTCCATGAGCCGGGGCAGGGCGTCCTGGATCAGCGCGAAGACGCCGCCGCCGTCGCTGACCAGGTCCAGGCGATGGATGCGCAAGGGGCCTTGGCCGTCATTGCGTACGCGCAGGCGCTCCTCTCCACCCTCGGCGCTGGCCCAGGTCAGCTCCTCGGGGTCTGGCACGATGTCGGGCGCGCGGGGCTCGGCCAGCACCTCGACCAGACGCACGGGGGCCTCTGGGTCGCTGCTCACGATGGTGAGCGTCGAGGACCAGTCGGCCTCCATGTCCGGTGAGAGGCCCAGGGTCAGGCCCACGACCTCGCCGGGAGCAAGCTCTCCGCCCGTCCAGTCCAGCTCGAAGGGAGCCCCCAGCGTCACCGACTCGATGACCAGCGGCGCTCGCCCGGAGTTGCCCAGCTGCAGGGTCTCCTCGGCCGGCTCGCCCAGCACCAGGCCCTCGAAGACCACCTCGTCCCGGCTGACGGAGAGCGAAGGCTCGAAGGCCACAATCGTGCTGTCGCTGCAGGCGATGAACAGGGCGAGCATGGGCGCAGTGTAGCCTTGGATGCATGTGGACCCTCTGGCTGGCGTGCACGGGCGCCCCCGACTCCGCGCCCGCTGATGAGCTGTCGTTCCCGGCCGACTCGGACGGCTGTGAGGTGCAGGAGTTGGCCTGCGACGGGCTGGACGAAGACTGCGACGGCCAGATCGACGAGGGCCTGTTGGTCACCTTCTACGAGGACCAGGACGGGGACGGCTACGGGGCCCTCGAGACGCAGCGCTGCCCCACCGGGCAGGCCGGCTGGTCCCTGGAGCCGGGCGACTGCGACGACACCGACGCCGCGGTGTACCCAGGCGCTGCCGAGCTCTGCGACGAGCTGGACGATGACTGCGACGGGGCCGTCGACGAGGAGCTCGATCCGCCCTGGTGGTACGTCGACGAGGACGGGGACGGCTACGGGGACCTCGAGCAGGCGATCCAGTCCTGCCTCCAGCCCGAAGGCAGCAGCGACCGGTCCGGGGACTGCAACGACCAGGACGACCAGATCCACCCTGCCGCGTTCGAGACCTGCGGGGACGGGCGGGACGAGGACTGCGACGGCGTCGTCGACGAGGTCTCGGTCTGCTGCATCGCGACGACGCCGGACGTCGAGGGCTATGCGCTCTGCACCGAGCCGCTGACCTGGGCCGGGGCCCAGTCGGCCTGCGCCGCCGATGGCTTCTCGCTGGTAGTGGTCGATGACGGGGCGGAGAACAGCTGGGTCTTCGAGCTGGTGACCTGGCTGGACTCCAGCCTCTGGCTGGGGCTGACGGACGCCGAGACCGAGGGCACCTGGTTGACCGCCGCAGGCGAGCCGCCGCCCTGGTACGGCTGGAAGGACAGCGAGCCGAACAACAACACGGACACCAACACAGAGGGGCAGGACTGCGCGGGCCTCGTGCTCAGCACCGAGGCCTGGCACGACCTGGACTGCGAGGGCGAGCTGCCCTACCTCTGCGAGCGCTGAAGGCGGCGGGCGGCGGCGTCCTCGGACGCAACGGCTACCACTTCTCGAGGAAGCCCTCGAACTCGTCGTCCGACGCGTAGACCTCGGCGACCTCGGGCCGCGCGACGAGCAGCTCGATCATGCCTTCGGAGTCCAGGCCACGCTCCAGCGCGCCCTCGAGCACGTCGTCCAGCTTGGCCGCGGAGGCGGCCTCTTCGAGCTCGAGCCAGCCCAGATCGATGAGGGCCTGCACCAGGCTGGGAGAAGACTTGTCCATGTTCGCTCCTCAGGCGCCGACGCTCGGACGCCGACCCGCCAGCTAACCGCTCCGGCTCACACGAGCGCGCGCGTGGATCCTGGCGACGCAGGGCCAGGCCGATCAGGCCGAGGACATGAACCGCGCGGCCCAGCCGCCGAAGAGCTCGAAGTGCTCGTCGGGGGTCGGCAGCGTCGTGCGCGGCAGGCTCAGCCGGAG
>CALGIB010000262.1 GCA_937915955.1 uncultured Pseudomonadota bacterium | reverse complement strand
GGTGCCTGGCGCGCAGGTGATCGACTTCCTGCGGCCGCTGGGCCTCGACCTTCCCGACAACGCGGCGTCGAACCCTGACAAGGCCCGGGCGATCTTCAGCTTCCTGGCCGACCGGCTGGCGACAGACGAGCCTCACCTGCACCTGGCCTTCGACGTCCCGCTCCGACACGTCTCCAGGAACGCGAAATTGCGAAAGAAGCTGGGACTGGAGGACTGATGGCGTTCAAGCAGGATGCGCTGGTACGGCATGCGCGATTCGGGACCGGGCGCGTGCGCATGGACGACGGCGCCACGGTGCTCGTGCGCTTCGACGACGGCATGGAGGAGTGTCTCGCCGCCGAGCTCGAGCTTCTCGAAGGCCTGGAGGAGCGCAGTGCGGCGGCCCGCCTGGACCCGGCTCTGCCGGTGGTGACGCGGATTCTCGCCAACTGCATCTTGTCCGTGAACGATGCCTGGGGCGTGTTCTCTCGGTCGCGCATCAGCCTGCTGCCGCACCAACTCTGGGTGTGCAAACGGGTGCTGGAGTCCTGGCCGACACGCTGGCTCGTTGCCGATGACGTGGGCCTCGGCAAGACGATCGAGGCCGGCCTCATCTTGACGCCGCTCCTCTCCTCGGGCCGCGTCCGGCGCCTGCTCATCCTGGCGCCTGCGAGCCTCGTCGAGCAGTGGCAGGTGCGCCTGCGCGAGATGTTCGACATTCGCGTCTCGATGTACGCCCCTACCGTGGACTCCGACAAGTCCGATTACTGGAACACGCACGACAAGGTCGTCGCGTCGGCCCACACCTTGCGCCTGGACAAGGGTGGCCGCTGGGACCGACTCGTCGAAGCAGCGCCGTGGGACATGGTGATGATCGACGAGGCCCACCACATGAACACGGCGGAGAACGGAAGTCGCACGCTGGCATTTCAGCTGGTCGAGCGCCTGCAGGCTCGGGGCCGGGTCCGGTCGATGGTCTTCTTCACGGGGACGCCGCACCGAGGCAAGGACTACGCCTTCCTCTCCCTGCTGAACCTGCTTCGGCCCGGGGACTTCGACGCGCAAGAGACGCTGGAGAGCCAGATCCACAAGCTCCGCGCGGTCATGATCCGCAACAACAAGCAGCGCGTCACCGACATGGCCGGCGACCCCGTGTTCACTCCCGTGTATCCGCGCCGGGAGACGTACGAGTACTCGCAGGCGGAAGCCGACTTCTACGCCAAGCTCACGGAGTTCATCGGCACCGGCAAGGCCTACGCGGCCGGCCTGGGCCAGAAACAGCGAAGTACGGCGATCCTTGTGCTGATCACCATGCAGAAGCTCGCCTCAAGCTCCGTGGCGGCCGTGCGGCGGGCGCTGCGCAACCGACTGGCTCGGCTAAAAGGCGCGAAGTCCCGCATGGACGAATTCGGCCCGGAGTTCGCCAAGCTCCAGGAGCTCATGGGCGAGGATGATCCCGCGAATCTGGACGAGATCGCCCGGCTCGAGGAGCGGCTCGTCGAGAACCTCTCGGACGTCATCCACCTCAACCCGAATGAGATTCCCGCCTTGGAGGAGCTCCTCGAGGCCGCCGACGCAGTTGTGGTCGAGACCAAGATCCAGCGCATCCTCGAGGTCGTCGACGAGTCCTTCGCTGGCCGTTCGGTGTTGTTCTTCACCGAGTACAAGGCCACCCAGGCCAGGCTGATGAGCGCACTCCAGGGTCGGCACGGCGACGGTTGCGTGGCATTCATCAATGGTGACGGCCTCATCGACGGGGTCGAGAACCAGAGGGGTGAGAGCACCACCCATCAGGAAAAGCGCGCTCGGTCCGCGGAGCGCTTCAACCGGGGTCAGGTACGGTTTCTCGTGTCCACGGAGGCAGCGGGCGAGGGCATCGACCTGCAGGAGAGCTGCAGCGCGCTCATACACGTCGACCTCCCCTGGAACCCGATGCGGTTGCACCAGCGGGTCGGGCGGCTGAGCCGGTACGGGCAGACCGAACCCGTCGATGTCGTCTCGCTGCGCAACCCCGACACCGTGGAGAGCCGGATCTGGGAGTGCCTCGACGAGAAGCTCGATCGGATCACCCTAGCGTTTCAGGGTGGCATGGACGACCCGGAAGACATGCGGCAGCTCGTCTTGGGGATGGCGTCGCCGCGCATGTTCAACCAGGTCTTCGCCGAGGTGGATCCGGAGCTCCAGGGTGAGCGGCTGGAGCGCTGGTTCAACGCCAAGACCGCGACGTTCGGCGGGGAGGGCGCCGTCGATGTCGTCCGGCATATGTTCGGCAACGTCGCGCGCTTCGACTTCGGGGAGGTCGCGGACCAGATCCCACGCGTGGACCTTCCGGATCTGATGGCGTTCTTCAAGGTGTTGTTCGCCGTTGGGGGCAAGCGGCCGCACCAGGTGGACGAGGTGCGGCTCAGCTTCAAGACGCCTCGGCCGTGGATGGACGACTTCACCATTGCCGACCAGTACGACCTGCTCTTCGCAAGGGAGCCTCGACCGGCGGAGGGCGAGGACGTGGCCGGCGTCGGCCTTCGCGTTGTGGATCGCGCCCTGAGTGTGGGCGTCGGCTACACCGAGGCCCTAGCGGCCGTGGGCGGGCTCGCCGAGCCCCTAGTGGTCTTCGCGGTGCGCGACAAGGTCACGGGCGCCGAAGGGGCGGTGAGGAAGGTCATTGTTGGCGTTCAGCGCGATGGGGATGGCGGCTGGGCGCTGGTTCGGGACTGGGAGGTGATCAAGCTCCTGAACCCTCTCGCGGACCGCCCGAGGAGCAAGTCGTTCGAGGTGGCCGCACAGCGCCCGGAGGAGATCGCTGACATGCTCAGTGCTGCGGAAGCGCATCTGCAGTCGCGGCTAGGTGAGCTCGATCTGCCGTTCCGTCTTCCCGCGGTGGAGAGCCTCGCTTGCTTGCTACCGGGGGTGGATGGGTGACACATCCAACTGGGCGCCGGGCCATGCGTAGGTCCTGGGCGCCGGTCCCCTGCAAACTGCAAACTCGCCGTGGCCTGAGTTTGACAGGCTGAATGGGCTGAGCCACCATCCTCGCG
>CALGIB010000261.1 GCA_937915955.1 uncultured Pseudomonadota bacterium | reverse complement strand
GCCCTTCTGCATCTGCAGGTAGTCCATGCCCCACTTCCAGTGGGGGTAGCGGGTCGGGAAGCCGCCGTAGGACGCCAGCATGTTGATCTCGTCGAAGTCACAGACCTCGAAGATGGTCTCGAAGAAGTCGAGCCCGTAGTCCTTGGCCAACTGCTCGATGAAGACCCGGGACTCCTCGAGCTCGGGGCTCAGGCCGCGACGCGCTCGGAAGAAGAAGCTGTCGGCCATCTCAGTACCCCTTGCCCAGGAAGTCCTGGATGGACCCCATGATGCCCTCGCGGTCGGGGATGCGGGACAGGCGCACGAACTCCTCGTCCTTGAAGTTCTGCTCCAGATCCTTGATGAACTGCCCCGAGCCATACTCGCTGTCGACCTGGCCGTAGCAGAACTGATTGGCCACCGGGATCAGCTGGGTCTTGAGCAACTCCATACAGAGCTTCGTGTCAGAGCTGGACCAGTTGTCCCCGTCGCTGAAGTGGAAGGGGTAGATGTTCCACTCGCTGGGCGGGTAGTCCGCCTCGATGATCTGCATGCAGAGTTTGTAGGCCGACGAGATCAGGGTGCCGCCGCTCTCGCGGGTGTGGAAGAAGGTGTGCCGGTCGACCTCCTTGGCGACCGCGTCATGGATGATGAAGCGGGTCTCGACGTTCTTGTACTGATTGCGCAGCCAGGTGTCGATCCAGAAGGCCTCGAGCCGCACGATCTCCTTCTGCTCCCTGCCCATGCTGCCGGAGACATCCATCATGTAGACGATCACCGCGGCGGACTGAGGCTCGGTCTGGGCCTTCCAGCTTCGGTAGCGCTTGTCCTCCTTGACCGGCACGATGCGCGGTCGCCCGGGGTCGTAGCTGCCCGAGGCGATCTGCCGCTTGAGCGCCTCACGGAAGGTCCGGCGCGTGTGCCGCAGGGACTCGGGGCCCAGCTTGCTGATGCCCACGTAGCGGTCTCGCTGGCTGCTGATCTCCTTGGCCCCCCGAGGCTGGATGTTGGGCAGCTCCAGCTCCGATCCCAGGATCTCGGCCAGCTCCTCGTAGGTGACGTCCACCTCGATCACGTGCTCGCCAGCCTGGTCACCGGCCTCGCCCGGACCCGAGCCCGGGCCCTGGCCCTCGCCCTCGCCCTGACCCACGCCCTTGTTCTTGCCGTAGCGGAACCGGGGGATGGTGATCTGGGGGAGTGGAATCGACACGGTCTTCTTGCCCTGTCGACCGATCATCTCGCCGTTGCTCATGAAGCGCTTCAGGTCCTTGCGGATCCGACCCTTCACGATCTGACGGAAGCGGTGGTAGTCGTTGTCGATGTTCAGGGGCATCAGCCGGACTCGGTCGCGTCACCCCGCGCGAAGATGGAGGCGACGTAGTTGAGCACGTCCGTGGCGGACTGGTCGTCGTAGCCGAAGCGGTCGATCAGGCGCTGCTTGACGATGTCGATCTTCTCCTGGGTCTCCTTGTCGACGACCTGCGAGACCAGACTGGTCAGGCGGATGCTGTCCTTCTGATCCTCGAAGAGCTTGAGCTCCAGCGCCTTGTAGAGGCGCTCGTTCGTGTGGAACTCGAACTTCTTTCCGTCCAGGGACAGGGCACCGATGAAGTTCATGATCTCGCGCCGGAAGTCATCCTTGCGGGTGTCCGGGATGTCGATCTTGTCCTCGATGCTGCGCATCAGGCGCTCGTCCGGGTCCTCGTAGGCGCCGGTGAAGGGGTTCTTCACCTTCTCCTTCTGGGTGTAGGCCTTCACGTTGTCGATGTAGTTGCCGCAGAGCCGCGCGATGGCGCCCTCGTCCGCCGTGATGGCCTTCTGGACCTCGTTCTTGATGATGTTCTCGTACTCCTTCTTCACCATCCCCAGCAGGTCCTTGTAGTGCTTGCGGGTGTCCTCGTCCGAGATCAGGGAGTGCCCCTTCAGGCCACTCTCGAGCGCGTTCAGCACCATGAAGGGGTTGATGCACTTGGCGTCGGGGTCGCGGACCAGGGCGTTGCTGATCTTGTCCTGCACGTAGCGGGGAGAGATGCCCTCCAGGCCCTCGCGCTTGGCCCCCTTTCGGAGCTCCTTGACGTTGTCCTCGGTGTAGCCGGGCAGCATCTTGCCGTTATAGAGCTTCATCTTCTGCATCAGCGTGAGGTTGTGCTTCTTGGGCTCCTCGAGCCGGGTCAGCACGGCCCACATCGCGGCCATCTCGAGCGTGTGGGGAGCGATGTGCTTGCCACTGACACGCTTCTTGTTGTAGTCGCGCCGATAGATGCGCGCCTCCTGCTCCCACTTGGTGATGTAGGGCACGTCGATCTTGATGGTCCGGTCCCGGAGCGCCTCCATGAACTCGTTGTTCTGGAGCTTGCGGTACTCGGGCTCGTTGGTGTGCCCGATGATCACCTCGTCGATGAAGGTCTGAGCAAACTTCTTCGGCTTGATCGTGTGCTCCTGGCTGGCACCCAGCAGATCGTAGAGGAAGGCCACGTCCAGCTTCAGCACCTCGACGAACTCGATGACGCCGCGGTTGGCGACGCAGAACTCACCGTCGAAGTTGAAGGCCCGAGGGTCGCTGTCGCTGCCGTACTCGGCGATCTTGCGGTAGTTGATGTCGCCGGTCAGCTCGGTGCTGTCCTGGTTCTTCTCGTCCTTGGGCTGGAAGGTGCCGACGCCGACGCGGTCCTTCTCGGACAGCACCAGGCGACGCACTCGGACGCGCTGGATGAGCTGGGTCCAGTCGCCCCCGACCTCGCGCATGATCTTCTTGTACATGAACCGGGAGACGGGGTCGAGGTCGCCCTCGAGCTTGACGGGGTAGGCGCCCTTGTTGTCCTTGTTCAGCTCACCCAGGACCTGCTCGCGCAGCTCCAGAGGGATGAGCTTGAGCGGGTCCTCGTTCAGCGGCGAGGGGATCTCGGTGCCGTCGTCGTCGATCCAGCTGAAGGTGTAGAGCCGCCCGTTGTCCTGCTTGGAGTACCACTCCAGGCCCTTCTTCATCAGGCGCGCGATGGTCGACTTGGCAGAGCCGACGGGTCCGTGGAGCAGGATGACGCGCTTCTCGGCGCCGTAGCCCATGGCGGCGGCCCGCAGCACGTTCACCAGCTTGACGAGGTGCACGTCGATGCCGAAGACCGCGTCCTTGCCGCCCCCGAAGGGGTCGTCGAAGAACTTGTAGCGCAGGATGCGTTTCTTGTACTCAGTGTACTCCTCGGTCCCGAAGTGCATGATCAGGTCGAACAGTCGCTGGTAGGCGTTTCGCACCACCGAGGGGTCCGAACGCACGATCTCCAGGTAGTCGGAGAAGCCCCCTTCCCAGGTCAGCGCCCGGTACTCCTCCACGTCCTGCATGGTGGCGATCATGCCGAGGATGGGGTCGCGTGCGCTGCTCATGGTGCGTCTCCTGCCGACAGGTCGTCGAGGTTCGTGGATCATCCTCGGGCCGGCTGCGGCTGTACCGCACAGTCTTGGGGGCCGGGGATGCGAGAGCGTTTCGCGAGGTGATCGATGTCTGGGTGGGGTGCCCGGCGGTTGTACGGCGGAGCACCCATCATCATTCTGACCCCTGAGCGCGGGGTCTGCGTCCGAGGTGAGGCACGCCCCCGCATCGGACGCGGGTTCGGGAGCTTGAGCGCGGCGCGGTCAACTCCACTCGGCCGGCGCGATAGACAGGTCCCATGAAGCTGCGCGGCCTGGATCCCTCGGACCTCGAGGCGCTGGAGCGGGCGCTGCGCCGGGGCGAGCCAGTGTACCTGGACCTGCAGGCCGATCTTCCGCCCGAGCTGCGCGCTGACCAGCTGCTGCCCTGCTTCGAGGGCGCGATCACCCGCACCCCGCGCTTCACCGAGGCGCTGCGCGAGCACCTGCCGCTGCCGGGTCGGGACCCGAGCGAGCCCCTGAGCGTCACGGCGATCATCCCCACCCACCGGCACACGCCGGTCGGGCTCGAGGCCCTGAGGGCTCAGGACTGCGACCTCGAGGTGATGGTCCTGGCCAACGGGCAGGTCGACGGCGTCCGCGGAGACAGGGTCCTTCGGGTGCCCTGGGGCGGACACGGGGCCACGCGCATGGAGGGCGTGCGCGCGGCGACCACGGACTATGTGCTGCTGACCGTCGACGACGCGCTGCCCCGAGGGGCGGGCTGCGTACGAGCCCTGGTCGAGGCCCTCGAGGAGGGCGGCTACGACGCGGTCTTCGGTCGACAGGTGCCCTGGCCCGGCGCAGACCCCGTGACCCGGGAGCGCCTGCAGTCCTGGACCCCCGCCGGCCGCGGACACTGGCCGGTGGAGCGCCTGGACAACGTCTTCGCCCTGTACCGCCGCGACACCCTGCTCGAACACCCCCTGCCCAGCGTGCCCATCGGGGAGGACCTGCACTGGAGGCAGGGCCGCCGCGTAGGCTACGTGCCCGCCGCCGTCGTCGTGCACAGCCACCCGCGTCAGGCCCGCGAGCTCTACCGGCGGACCCGGGACCTGCACCTTCAGCACCAGCTCCTGGGCGAGCCTCCCCGGGTGGCCTCGCTCGCCGGCGTGATCGGGGCCCTGCCCGGTCTGGTGCGCCCCGTGCTGCAGGCCGGCCCAGGCGAGCTGAGGTGTCAGCTGGCCGAGCTGCTGGGCCAGTGGCGGGCGACCCGCCTGGCTCGCCGGCCCTGAACGCGGAGTCGAGTTCCCGGCCCGTCAGGCCTGATCGGCGTCCAGGGCGAAGAGCTGCACGTTGGCCACGCAGACGCGCTGCCCGGGCTGGCTGTCGGCGACCACGGCCCGCAGCTCGCGGAAGTAGCGCAGGTGCAGCGCGCGGATGCGCTCGAAGTCCGCGTCGCTCACCACGAAGACGTTGTAGCTGAACTGGCCGGGCGCCCCGGCCTCGATGCGCTGACCGGCCACCGCGGACCAGTGGGCCTTCAGCGCTCGCCCGATCTCGGGGTGCCTGCGCGTGTCCACCGCGCGCACCCCCGCCTCCTCCAGCAGCCCGCCCTGTTCGACGACAAGGCCTGAGCTGCGCAGGAAGTCGACGCAGCGGCTCTCCTCGTCTTCGGAGACCCCCAGCCGAGCCGCGATCCACCCGGGCTCGTGTCGGGCCAGCGCCCGGTAGTCCTCGAGCTCCAGCACGCGGAGCACCGCTTGCACCCAGGGCACCTCGTGTGCCCCGCGCCGACGGGCCTCGAGCTGTCGCCAGATGGCCTCGACCGAGGGCAGCTGCTCGGGGGAGACCAAGGTCTCGACCAGGTCCACGCAGCGCAGCGAGGCG
>CALGIB010000260.1 GCA_937915955.1 uncultured Pseudomonadota bacterium | reverse complement strand
TCCTGGATGGCGTTCAGCATCGCGATGCCATCGGCGCGAGACTTCTGGAAGGCCTTTCGGCCGCTGATCAGGCCGATACCACCGGCCCGCTTGTTGATGACTGCGGTCTTCACGGCCTGAGCCAGGTCGTCGGACCCCGAAGCGCCGCCCGAGTTGATCAGGCCGATCCGGCCCATGTAGCAGTTGGCCACCTGGTACCGACAGAGGTCGATCGGGTGGTCGGTGCTGAGCTCCGAGTAGATGCGCTTGTCGAACTTGCCGTAGCTGCTGTCGCCCATGTTCAGGGCCCGGTAGCCGCCGTTGTTCGTGGCCTGCTTCTGCTTGACGATGTCCGCGCCGACCGTGACCGCGAGGTGGTTGGCCTGCCCCGTCAGGTCCGCCGAGGCGTGGTAGTCCACCCCGTCGACGTTGAAGGCGTCGTTGCGGATGTAGGCCCACAGCACGGTCGCCATGCCCAGATCGTGCGCGAGCGCGAAGGCCTGAGCGACCTCCTGGATCTGGCGGTTGCTCTCGGGCGAGCCGAAGTAGATCGTGGCACCGACCGCCACGCAGCCCATGTCGTAGGCCTGCTCGATCTGGCCGAAGAAGATCTGGTCGAAGGTCTGCGGGACGCTGAGCAGCTCGTTGTGGTTGAACTTCAGCATCAGCGGGATCTTGTGCGCGTACCTGCGCGCGCACGACTTCAGCACCCCGTAGGTGGTGGCCACCGCGTTGCAGCCGCCCTCGTAGGCGAGCTCGACGATGTTCTCGGGGTCGAAGTAGTCGGGGTTCGGCGCGAAGCTGGCCCCTGCGCTGTGCTCGATGCCCTGGTCGACCGGCAGGATGCTCATGTAGCCCGTGCCGCCGAGGCGGCCGTGACCGTAGAGCTGCTGCAGCGCGCGCAGGGTCCGGATGTTGCGATCGGAGCCGGAGAAGACGCGGTCGACCACGTCACCCCCCGTCAGCGTCAGGCGCTCACGAGGGATGGCGGTGCAGGTGTGCCCGAGCAGCGAGTCGGCGTCGTCGCCCAGCAGCTCCTGGATTCGCTCGAAGGACATGGCGATACCCCCCAGGGACTAGCCCTTGATGAAGCCGTCGATCATCTCGTCGGTCAGGCGGCCGGGGTGTCCGCGCCACAGGACCTCGCCGTCCTTGACGAGCGCGGCGGCGGGGATGCCGGACACGGCGAAGACCGCGCTGGTCTTGCCGTCTTCCTTGGCCATGGGGTAGGTCACGCCCTGCTCACCCATGAACTCGACGACCTTCTCTTCGGTCGCGGACTTCGTGATCTTGGTGAGGCCGACGACCTTGAGCTGGCCCTTGTACTTCTCGTGGCGGGCCTGCAGCTCGGGCACCTCGCGACGGCAGTGGGGGCACCAGACCTCCCAGAACACGACCAGCGTCGTGCCGGACTCGAGGTTCAGGTCAGCCGAGCTGCCCTGGAACCACTTCTCCATCTCGGGGGTGGTGACGGACTTGCCGACCACGTCGAGCTCGGCCTTGGTGCGGACGGCGCGGCTGGCGGTCTTGGTGCTGCCGTAGTCCTTGAGCAGGACGGCCAGCTGGGCCTTGGCCTCGTCGGTGTTGCCGGCGGACAGGGCCTCGTTCACCTTGTTGTAGAGCTCCGTCGCGGCGGCTTCGGCCTCGGCGGAGGGGCCGGCGGCCGCTGCACCACCCGAGGAGGGGCGGCTCTCGAGGGTCTCGACGCGCTTGGAGAGCGCCTCGACCTTGGCGTTGAGCTCGTCGACCTCGGCCTTGGGGGCGCAGGCGCTGAGGGCGCCGAGGGCGAGGGCGGAAAGGACGATGTTTCGCATGATGCAGGGTCTCCCGGGGGGATGTGCAGGCGTGGATCACGGGGGCTTAGCGCGCTGCCTCGTCAGCCGCCAGAGGCCCGGGAGCGCGGGACATCCGGCCGCGGGCCGGGTATCGGCCGTGCGTGCCTACGACCACCACGCTGACTTATTTGTCCTGCGCGCCCCGGACCGACGTCGACACCTTCCTGGTCCTCGGTCCCTACAGCTCCCTGCTGCCCTTCGACGACCTCGCACAGCACCTGCCCGTCGGCCTGGACAAGGCGACCTGGGCCGAGATGCTCCAGCGCGCGGGTCGCGGGGGCGACACGGGGGCCTCGACCTCGACCTACCTGGGCCGCACGCGGCTGGTCCTGGCCGTCCTGCCCGAGGCCGGCAGCCGGCACCTGTCCCCTGCCCGCGCCTGGGCCACCACCGGGCTGGTGAAGCCGGCCAACAGCCGCAGCAGCAGCAGCGTGCTGATCCTGGGTCCGCCGGCCAGCGCCCAGGGTCAGGTCGTCGCGGCCGCCCGGGCCTTCCCGCTCTACAGCCGCAAGGACGAGGCCCGGACGGGCCGGCGTCGTGTCTCGCTGGCCTGCCTGGACACCACCGACGGCAGCTTCCACGACCTGACCCGCCTGAGCGCCTTGGCTGAAGCGGTGCGCGAGGCCGCCCGCCTGGTGGATCGTCCGACCAGCGAGCTGAACGTCAGCGCCTTCGTGAAGGAGGCCACGGACTGGGTCGCGAGCGTCGGTGACGCCCGCCTGACGGTCGAAGTCCACCAGGGTCAGGTCGCGCTCGAGGCCCAGGGCCTGGGCGGCATCTGGGGCGTCGGCAAGGCCGCCACCGACCCGCCGGCCCTGGTCTGCCTGAGCTGGACGCCCGAGGGCGCGGACCAGCGCATCGCCCTGGTCGGGAAGGGCGTGGTCTACGACACCGGCGGCCTGTCCCTGAAGGGCAAGGACCACATGCCAGGCATGAAGGGCGACATGGGCGGCGCGGCGGCCACCTTCGCGGCCATGCAGGCCCTGGTCGCGCAGGGCTACGACAAGGCCGTCCTGCACTGCGTGCTCTGCCTGGCCGAGAACGCCGTGGGCCCCGAGAGCGTGCGGCCCGACGACATCCTCAAGATGCACAGCGGCAAGACGGTCGAGGTCAACAACACCGACGCCGAGGGGCGCCTCTGCCTGGCGGACGGCGTGTCCTGGGCGGCGGGCCGAGGCGCGGACATCGTGATCGACGCCGCCACCCTGACCGGCGCGGCCCTGGTGACCTCGGGCCGGGTCGTGGCCGCGATCTACACCCCTGACGAGGACCTCGAGCGCGCTCTGGTCCAGGCCGGCCACACCAGCGGGGACAACGTGTTCCCGCTCCTGTACGCGCCGCAGCTGCACGCCCAGCAGTTCAAGAGCCAGGTCGCGGACCTGCGCAACAGCGCCAAGGACCGGGCCAACGCCCAGAGCTCGACGGCCGCCTGGTTCATCGAGCAGCACCTGCCCGCCGACTCCCAGGCGCGTTGGGCCCACGTCGACATCGCGGGCCCGGGCTGGGACAGCCACAACCGGGGCACCGGCTTCGGCGCGGCCCTGCTCACCCAGCTCTGCTGGGACCTGGGCTGAGCGCGGGCGCGGCTACCTGCGGTCGCGGAACAACACCGTCCAGCTGCCGTCTACGGCCACGGTTTCGTCCTGCTTCAGGATCTCGGCCTTGAAGAAGACCACGCCCTTGCCGCCCTTGCTGCTGGCCTTGACCGACTCGACCGTCAGCGACAGTCGGATGGTGTCGCCGAAGAACATCGGCGCCTTGTAGGCGAAGCGCTGCTCCATCAGGGCCAGCGTGGTCCCCTCGAAGATGCCCAGGGTCTGACCGAGGCCGGTGCTGATGCTGGCGGCGAGCATGCCGTGGGCGATGCGCTGACCGAAGGGGGTCTTCTCGGCGAAGCTCTGGTCGGTGTGCAGCGGGTTGTAGTCGCCGGAGATGCCGGCGAAGTTGACGACGTCCGCCTCGGTGATGGTGCGTCCGCCGCTGACGAAGCGCTGGCCGACCTCGAAGTCGGAGAAGTAGGTGCCACGGGCCATGAGGTGCTCCTGGAAGGGGAGCCTGTCTAACGCGGGTGAGCCGAGCGCTCGAACGGCGCGGGTCAGCCTTCGGCCCTACCGGGGCTTGCAGACCGCGAAGGCCTCGTTGCAGACCACCGTGACCGACCTGCCCTCCGTCACGCTGACCTTGCCAGCGGTGTGGGGCACGCCGTCCGAGAAGGCCGCCACGATGACGTAGCTTCCGGCCGCCAGCGGCCCGGGACCGTGGCGCTTGCCCGCGCTGTCCTCGAAGAGGACCTTCAGCGCGTCGCCCTCGACCAGGACCGCGCCGTCGACCGGAGCCGGGGGCTCCTCGACCACCGGCTCCTCGATCACCGGCTCCTCGATCACCGGCTCCTCGACGACCTGCTCGACCGGGGCCGTCACGGGCTCCGGCCGCTCGACGGGGCGGAGGGGCTCCTCGACCACCGGCTCCTCGACCGCTACGACGACGGGCTCCTCGACCACCGGCTCCTCGACCGCCACGACGACGGGCTCCTCGACCACCGGCTCCTCGACCACCGGATCCTCGACCACCGACTCCTCGGGCCCGAAGGCCATCCAGCCTCCGACGCCGACGAGGAGCAGCGCCGCCACAGCCAAGACCACGGGCAGGAGCGAGCGCCGCTCCTCCATCGGCTCGTCGTCCCAGTTCGGGTCCAGCTCGGTGTGCCCGCCCGGCAGCCCGTCGTGCAGCGTGCCCAGCGAAGGGGCCGGTGGCTGGGGCTTCAGCGCCTCGAGCGCGCGGGGCGGAGGCGCCTGGGTCTGCTCCTCCTGCACCGTCTCTACGCCGCCATCGGCCAGGCCCCCCAGCTCCCAGGTCATCGTCTCCGGGGCCGTCCCGCGCGGCGACGCCGCGGCCCGCTCGGAGCCCGGCGAGCCGGTGTGTCCCTCGACGTACTCGCCGTCCGGGACCATCGTGTGCGAGGTCTCCTTGCGGGTCTCGCGCGAGGGCGGGGGCGTCGGACGGGCCGTGGCGCCGCCGCCCAACCGCGGCGTGCCCTCTCCCAGCTCCGGCAGCTCGGGCCGGATGCGCCGCAGCGCCTCGCTCATCTCCTCGACGTCGGCGTAGCGGTCGTCGGGCCGGTAGCGGGTGGCCTTGCGGATGACCGCCGCCAGCGAGGCCTCGATGCCGTGCAGGACCGAGTCGTCCATCTCCGCGGCGAACAGGTCGACCGGCATCTCGTTGGTCAGCAGCGTGTAGAGCGTCGCGCCCACGGCGTAAAGATCCGAGCGGCCGTCCACCTTGCGCGCGCTGACGCGCTGCTCCGGGGCCATGAAGCCCCAGGTGCCCATCACCGAGCCCGTCTTCGTCAGGCTGCGGTCGCCGGTGTCGTCGGTCACGTGGGCGATGCCGAAGTCCGTGACCTTGGGCTTGCCCTTCTCCGTCACCAGCACGTTCTGGGGCTTGATGTCGCGGTGGACCACGCCGGCCTCGTGGGCGACGCCCAGCGCCCCGAGCAGCGCCAGTACACAGTCCAGCGCCATCCGCGGCGGCATCGTGCCGTGCTCGGACAGGTAGTCCATCAGCGAACCGCCCTTGACCAGCTCCATCACGATGTAGGGCTGCTCGCCCTGCTGGACGACGTCGTGCACCCCGACGATGTTCGGGTGGTGCAGCCGGGCCATCGTGCGGGCCTCGGTCAGGAAGCGCTCGCGGATGGTGGGGTGCCGGGCCAGCGCCGTCGAGAGCACCTTGATCGCGCGGTAGACCTGCAGCCGCTCGTCGTAGGCGCGGTACACGATGGCCATGCCCCCCTCACCCAGCACCTCGACGAGGCGATAGCGCCCGTCGGCGAGGGGTTCGGCGGCGTCCTGGCTCAAGCGGTCTCCTGCGGTCAGACCCCTCATCCTACCTTGCAGATCACCAGACGACGACCGTCACGGTGCCCAGCGCCAGCGTCGCCGCGCCCATGCCCATGCTGGTAAAGAAGCTGACCCGGTTGCGCACGTACAGGTCCGAGAGGTCCTCCTCGGCGGTGGCCGGATCCTGGAAGTCGCTCCTGAACTTCGCCGCCGCGCCATAGGTCCCCAGGGCCACAGCGCCCGTGGCGGCGGTGGCCACGAGCATCGGCACCCGCAGGCTGCGCGTCTCGGTCAGGGGCGGCGGCCCGAACATCGGCATCACCTGGCCCGGGCCCAGGTGCAGGGTCAGGGTGATGCTGCCGTCGCCCTCGAAGACCTGGATGATGGCCGGGCTGTTCGCGCGCCGGGTCGCCCCGCGCACACCACCGACGGTGACGTAGCCGCCCAGCGGCGGCACGGGCTCCTCGTGGGCGCCCTCGTCCAGCAGCACCGCCTCGTCGTAGGCCGCGATCATGGGGTGGCCTTGAGGCGCGACGTCCTCGGGCACGGCGTAGCCGGGCTGCAGCAGGCGAGCCGCGTGGAACTCGGCCTTGACCCTGTCCCTCTCCTGGTTGGCGAAGGCGCTCATGCCCATCAACCGGTGGTAGGCCGCGGCGTCGTTGAGCGTGATGGACTCGCTCAAACAGGGCAGGGCCTGGGCGGCGTCGTCCGAGGCCTGGTTCAGGCCCTCGATGTCGAGGTTCGCGAAGGACTGCTCGCCCCGCGCGTAGGCGTCCTGGAGCACCGACAGCGTGGTCGGCGAGGGACACTCCACCGCCGGCGTGGAGGACGAGCCTTCCCCCTCAGCGAGGGCCGGCGACGAGAAGAGCAAGAGCGCGGTGAGCATGGTCCCAGCCTACCAGTCGATGATGGCGGCGCCCCAGGTGAAGCCCGACCCGAAGGCGACGCAGGCCACCTTCATGCCCGGCTTCAGGGTGCCGTCCCGCGCCGCCTCGTCGAGGAGCAGCGGGATGGTGGCGGCGGTGGTGTTGCCGTAGCGATCGATGTTGTGGACCAGCTTCTCCTCGGGGATTCCCAGGGTCTGGGCCACGTACTGGTTGATGCGCATGTTGGCCTGGTGGAAGCAATACAGGTCGATGTCCTCGCCCGTGATGCCCTGGTCCTGGCAGGCCGCGATCAGGCCGAAGCTCATGCGCTCGACCGCGTTCTTGAACACCAGCCGGCCGTTCATGTTGGCCCACAACATCTCGGGCTTGACGATGCCGTTGCCCTCGGCGTCGGTGGGGATGAAGGGCCGCTGCGCCGTGTCCCAGATCTTCTGCGCCAGCTGGTCGGCGTGGCGCCCGTCGGCGCCGCACTTCCAGTAGCGGATGCCCCGGTCCTCGTCGGTGGCGCTCACCACGACCGCCCCCGCCCCGTCACCGAACAGCGCGGCGACGGTGCGCCCCCGCTTGGTCAGATCCAGACCGGCCGAGTGCAGCTCGGCGCCCACCAGCAGCACGTGCTCGACGGCCCCCGACTGCACCATCGCCGCGGCGGTCCCCAGGCCGTAGACGAAGCCCGAGCACTGGGTGCGGATGTCCATGGCCGGGGCGAAGGTCGCGCCCGCGCCCTCGCACAGGCCCAGCTTCTCCTGCAGGTAGCAGCCGCCGCCGGGGAACACGTGGTCCTGGGACAGGCTGGCGAACAGGATCATGCCGATGTCCGAGGGCTGCAGCCCGGCCGCCTCGATGGCGTGTCGGCTGGCGATCAGGGCCAGATCGCTGGTCCGGACGCCCACATCCGCGTAGCGCCGAGCCTTGATGCCCGTGCGCTTCTGGATCCACGCGTCGTCGGTCTCCAGCCCGTAGATCGCGTTCAGGTCGTCGTTGGTGACGACGTTCTCGGGGACGTAGCTGCCAGTGCCCGAGATGTAGGCATTGCGCATCGGAGATCTCCTCCCAGGAGCATGCCTGCTAACGCCTCTTCCGCCGGCGGGCGTCGGCGGCCCGCTCCTCGTCCCGGCGCTTCTTCGTCGAGGCCCAGGCGCAGATCGGGCAGCCCTCGAGCTGGTGGTACAGCGCCGGGCAGTGCTCGCGCCCGAAGAAGATGATCTGCAGGTGCCGCGCGTTCCAGGTCGCCCGCGGGAACACCGCCTTCAGGTCCCGCTCGGTCTTCTCCACGCGCTTGCCGTCGGACAGCCCCCAGCGCGCCGCCAGCCGATGGATGTGGGTGTCCACCGGGAAGGCCGGCACGCCAAAGGCCTGCGCCATCACCACGCTGGCGGTCTTGTGGCCCACGCCAGGCAGCGCCTCGAGCGCCTCGAAGCTGGCGGGCACCTGACCCTGGTGCCGCTCGACCAGCAGCTCGGACAGACGCCGTACGTTCCGGGCCTTGGTGGGCGCGAGGCCCAGCTGCCGGATGTGCCCCAGGATCGCCTCGACCGGCAGCGCCGCCATGGCCTGGGGCGTGGGCCCGGCCTCGAACAGCGCCGGGGTGACCTCGTTGACCTTCTTGTCGGTGGTCTGCGCGGACAGCAGCACCGCC
>CALGIB010000259.1 GCA_937915955.1 uncultured Pseudomonadota bacterium | reverse complement strand
CAGGCCGGCCTCGTGGCTGCCCTCCGCGCTGGCCGCGTGCCCGAGGTACAGGAACGCACCCGCCTCGGTCGGGGCCACCTCGATGGCCCGCTGACAGGCCTCCAGGGCGCCCTCGCCCAGCCCGCTGCGCACGATGCAGATGTTCAGGGCCAGCTCGGGCAGCGGCTGCGCGCCGAAGCCCGCCTCGAAGGCGGCCAGACCCAGCTCGGGCTGCCCGCCCTCGACCAGCAGCGTGCCCGCGACGAGGTGGTCCTCGGCGCTGCGCTGATCGAAGGGCACGCTCGCCAGGACCTCGGCCGCCTCTTCCCGGCGGTCCTGCTGCAGCAGCGCCCGAGCCCGGCTCTCCGGCTCAGCGGTGCTGTGGCAGGCCAGCAGCGCGCTAAACAGCGACACGGAGCTTCTTGACCCCGTCCTTGAGCCCAGCCACGGTCAGCGGGAACATCGGGAACACCTTGCCGATGGTCTCGACGGTGGGGTGCTCCCAGTAAGTCTGGGGGTCGGGATTCACCCAGATGCTGTTCGGGCAGCGCGCCTTGAACCGGTGCAGCCACTCGACGCCGGTGGGCGAGCTGTCGCCGTAGCCCCCGGCGCTGGAGAACAGCTCCCACGGAGCCATCGAGGCGTCCCCGACGAAGATCAGCCGGTGCTCGTGGGTGAGGTCGCGCAGCACGTCCTCGGTGGGCCGCCGGTCGAAGGTCTCGTAGTCCCGGTACAGGTAGCGGTAGACGCAGTTGTGGAAGTAGTAGTGGTCGAAGGTCTTGAAGTGCTTCTGCTCCTTGGCCGCCGTGAACAGCCGGGACACCAGCTGGTGGTAGGGCGCCATGCTCCCGCCGGCGTCCATCAGCAGCACGAGGCGGACCTTGTTGCTGCGGTCCTTGTTGAACACCAGCTCGATGTCGCCTGCGTTCTTGCAGGTCTTGTCGACGGTGTCGTCGAGATCCAGGACCTCCCGCCCCTCTCGCACCAGCTTGCGAAGCGCCCGCAGCGCGACCTTGAAGTCCCGGACCTCGAGCTTGGCGTCGGTCCGATAGTTCGCCCAGCGCCGGTCTCCGGCCACCTGGACGGCCGAGCGACCTCCCCCGCTGCCGCCGACGCGGACGCCCTGGTTGGCTCGCCCGCTGTTTCCGTAGGGCGAGGTCCCGCCGGTCCCGACCCAGCGGTCGCCGCCCTGGTGGCGCCCCTGCTGCTCCGCGAGGGTCTCGCGGAAGGCCTCGAGCAGCTCCTCGAGCGAAGCGAAGTCGTGCTGACCCGCGGCCCGCATCGCGTCGAACTCGGCGGGGTCGTTCAGCCAGGCCTCGAGCGCCCGCTTGAGCTTGTCCTGGAGCTCGACGCCGTTGAAGGTGGCGTGGAAGGCCAGGTCGTAGGCGTCGTAGTGCGCCTCGGTGTGGACCAGGACGGCGCGCCCCAGGCGGTACACCTCGTCCAGGTCGCGCGCGAGGCCCGAGGCCAGCCCGTCGACGAAGGGCAGCCACTCCTGGAGGCCGACCTTGAGACCCTGCGAGCGCAGGTTGAAGAGCAGCGGCAGGAAGAGCTCGCCGTTGTTCATCTAGTACGGGCGCCGGCGCGGGCTGTGGATGGCCTCCAGGTCCTTCTCCTGCTTGATGAGCACCCCGAGGAAGGGCAGCTGCTTCTCCAGCGCGTCGACGTCCACGCCGGCCCGAGCCAGCACGACCAGCCAGTCCAGGAACTCGCTGGTGCTGGGGCGCTTGCGCAGGCCGTCGGTCTTCCGGACCTTGTAGAAGCGCTCCATGGCCACCTTGACCAGGCGCTCGTCCAGATCGGGGTGGTGCACCTTCACGATCTGGCCCAGGCGCTGGTGGTCGGGGAAGGCGATGTAGTGGAAGACGCAGCGGCGCAAGAAGGCGTCCGGCAGCTCCTTCTCGGCGTTGCTGGTGATGATGGTCACCGGACGATGGAGAGCGTCGAAGGTCTCGTCGAGCTCGGGCACGGTGAAGCGCATCTCGTCGAGCTCGCGCAGCAGGTCGTTCGGGACCTCCAGATCGGCCTTGTCGATCTCGTCGATCAACAGGATGACGGGCTTGGGCGACTGGAAGGCCCGCCCCATCGGCCCGAAGCGGATGTACCGGCGGATGTCGCTGGTGTCGTTGTCCCCGAAGCGGCTGTCGTTCAGGCGCTGCACCACGTCATAGGTGTAAAGGCCGTCCACGGCCTTGCTGGTGGACTTGACGTGCCAGCTGACCAGCTCGCGGTCCAGGGCCTCGGACAGCGCGTGGGCCAGCATCGTCTTGCCGGTGCCCGGCTCACCCTTGACCAGCAGCGGCCGCTGCAGGGCGATCGAGGCGTTGACGGCAGCCAGGAGGTCCTGATCGGCGATGTAGCGGCTGGCGCCCGAGAAGCGGTCAAAGCTCATGGCGGCAACCTAACCGCGGTGGGAACGTGGCGCTCCGAGGCCCGTACTGATAGCTCCGGGCCCGAGCCGGACCGCTACCGAACGCCACTCCAGCTCTCACATCGCAGGGGTGCCGCCTACGCTGCCACACCCTTGCCCCACTTCGGGAGAAGGGTTGGAACCCAATATTGCTGTACTGATCGACTTTGAGAACATCGCCGCGGGGACAGAGAAGGAGGGACTCGGAAAGGTCGACGTCGGCCTGATCATGAACCGCCTCCGCGAGAAGGGCCGCGTGCTCATCGCGCGCAGCTACGCCGACTGGGGGCGCTTCGCCCGCTACAAGAAGGCGATGATGCTCGAGGGCGTCAGCCTGTTCGAGCTCAGCGCCCACGGCATGAACGACAAGAACCGCGCAGACGTGGCGCTGGTCGTCGACTGCATGGAGCTCGCGCTCACCAAGGACTACGTCGACACCTTCGTCGTGGTCAGCGGAGACAGCGACTTCACGCCGCTCATCCAGAAGCTCCGCGAGCTGAACAAGCGCGTCCTGGGCGTCGGCACCCGCCGCAGCACCAGCCGCCTCATCGTCGAGGCCTGCGACGAGTTCCTCTACTACGACACTCTGCGCCAGACCAAGACGCAGCAGCCCCGCCGTGGCCGCGAGAAGACCGAGCTCTCTCGCGAGGAGGCCATGGAGCTGGTCACCGAGGCGCTCGCCGCCCTGCAGCGCGACGAGTCCACGTCGGTGCACGCCAGCAAGATCAAGGAGCAGATCCTCCGCAAGGAGCCGGCCTTCTCCGAGCAGGACCTGGGCTACCCCACGTTCGCGCGCTTCATCGAGTCCTGCGGCAAGGCCGGCATCGTCCGTGTCAGCAAGGACACCAAGGCTGGCGGCTACCTCGTCGACGGCGCCGACGCCGAGCCCGAGGGCCCCTCCGAGCCCTTCACGGAGCTCAGCAAGACCGCGCGGCCGCTCTATGACCTCCTGGCGGGCGAGGACCTCGCGCCGCTCACCCCCGACCTTCGCCGCTTCATCTGCGACGGCATCGTCGCGGAGGTCGCGGAGCGTGGCAAGCGCAAGCGCCGCGGCAACCTGCAGTGGGTCAGCCAGGACGTGAGCAAGAAGGCTCGCGCCAAGGACCCCCGGGTCACCAACCGGGCAGTGAAGGGGCTGATCAACGGCCTGCACACCGCCGGCATCTTCCGGCACACCGACGGCGAGCCGATCCGCAGCTTCTTCGCGAGCTTCACGCTCGTCCACG
>CALGIB010000258.1 GCA_937915955.1 uncultured Pseudomonadota bacterium | reverse complement strand
CAGGACGCCAACTACCAGCTCGATCCCCAGGGCCAGAGCACCCAGCGTTGGCACCACTTCCTGGCGCTGAGGTCCGACGCCGTCGTGGGCTGAGCGCGCTACGTGGGCGCATGTCACTGCACCTCGACACCCCCCTGCTGCGCTCCACGTCGCTCTCGCAGCTCACCGGGGCGGACATCTGGCTGAAGATGGACGCCCTGCAGCCCTCGGGCAGCTTCAAGCTGCGCGGCATGGGCCTGGCCGCCCAGCGCGCCAAGGCCTCGGGCGCCCGCCGCCTGGTCAGCTCCAGCGGCGGCAACGCGGGCCTCGCGGTGGCCTGGGCCGGCCGGGCGCTGGAGCTGCCCGTGACCATCGTCGTGCCCAGCCGGACCCCCGAGGCCATGCGCCGAGCCATCGCCGCCGAGGGGGCCACGGTGCTGGTCCACGGCGAGGTCTGGGACGACGCGCACGAGCACGCCCAGACCCTCGAGGGAGCGCTCATCCACCCCTTCGACCACCCGGACGTCTGGGCCGGTCACGCCTCGCTGATCCACGAGGTCGCGGCGGCCGGACTGCGCCCCGACGTGCTGGTGGTGTCCGTAGGCGGCGGGGGCCTGCTCGTCGGCTTGATGCAGGGCGTCTACGAGCTCGGCTGGACCGACACCCGGGTCCTGGCTGTCGAGACCGAGGGCGCCGACTCCTTCGCCCGCGCCGTCGAGGCCGGCCATCCGGTCACCCGCCCCAGCATCGACAGCGTCGCGCTGACCCTGGGCGCCAAGCGCGTCGCGGACGAGGCCTTCGCCTGGAGCCAGCGCCACCCCATCCTTCCGGTCCGGGTCACCGACCGCGCGGCCGTCGACGCCTGCAGGTCCTTCCTGGACGACCACCGGGTCCTGGTCGAGCCGGCCTGCGGGGCCTCGCTGTCGCTGGTCTATGGGCGCGACCCCCGCCTGCAGGGGCGGGTGCTGGTGGTGGTCTGCGGCGGCGCCTCCGCCAGCCTGGAGCAGCTGACCGACTGGCGAGAGGCCACCTCGGGATCGCGCTAAGTTGTCTCGCCCGGTGATCCGATGGCCGGGGTATCGAACGTACTTCGCCCGCACTGCCCGAGGATCTGGCGGCCGTCGCCCGCCGCGTCCCGATGCTCGGCTTGAGGTTGCTCACCACGCCTCTGGCCGTCTTCGGCGCCGAGTTGGCCTTCATGGTCGCCGCCGACCGCTGGGCGAGCCCCTGGCTCGCCGCCTGGTTGCCTCTGGTCGACGCCCTCTTCGTGACGGCTTGGACCTTCTCGGTCGCCACCGTCCTGGTCCTGCTCCCGGTCATGAAGGCCTGGCGGGGGCACCGAGCCGAGCTCGCCTCCGAGCGCGTGCGCGTCCAGCGCGGCATCCAGCGGCAGGAGCTCGAGGGCCGCCTGCGTCGGGGCCTGGAGATGGCCCGGGACGAAGGTCAGGCCGTCGACGTCATGCGCAAGGGACTGCACACGATCTTCGCTGAACAGGAGGCCACGCTGCTGCTCGCGGACTCCTCGCAGGCCCACCTCGAGCTGACGCGGATGGGGCCACAGGCCTCGAGCGCCGCCTGCAGCGTGGACTGCCCGATGGACTGCCACGCAGCACGCACGGGCCGCTCCCAGCGCTTCGTCGACTCCCAGGCGGTCGACGCCTGCCCCTTCCTCCAGGGCTCCCGACCGGTGACCTGCGCTCCGGTCAGCGCCTCGGGGCGGGTGGTGGGCGTGGTCCAGGTGCCCGGCCTGGCCCTGGAGCCCGACGATCTCGGCAAGCTCGAGCTCGTCGTGCGCGAGTTCGGCACGCGCCTCAGCGTGCTCCGGGCCATGTCCGCCGCCGAGCGCGCCGCCAGTCGGGACCCCCTCACGGGCCTGCTCAACCGCCGCAGCTTCGAAGAGCGGTCGGCGCCGAGCCTCGCCACACAAGACCAGAGCGCCGTGGTCATGGCGGACATCGACCACTTCAAGCGCCTGAACGACACCTACGGACACGCCGTCGGTGACCGCGCCCTGACCGTCTTCGCCCGGCTGCTGCACGACCACTTCGAGCTCAGGGGCCTGGTCGCCCGCTACGGCGGCGAGGAGTTCCTGGTGCTGCTGCCGGGCATGGACGTCGACCAGGCGGCCGAGCTCACCGAGGCGCTGCGCCAGCACGTCGCGGACCGCTGCCTGGCCGCAGGGGTCCCCGCCCTGACCGCCAGCTTCGGCGTGGCGGACCCCGCCGCACCGGGGGCGATCTGCAAGCCCTGGTGCGGGCCGCCGACGAGGCCCTCTACGTCGCCAAGCGCGAGGGTCGGGACCGGGTCGAGGTCGCTCGGAGCGCCGCGGGGACCGAACCGCGCATGCGCGAAGCGAGCTGACCAGAGGCCCCACTGGACCCTGACAGGACTTCGTCAAGTGGGAACCCGAGGCCCCCGCTCCGGTCCGAGACCGCATGCTCTCCCTCCCCGAAGCCCTCCAGCCCCTGCTGGCGGAGGACGATGGACCCGCGCGAGGCCGCCTGGGCCTGCAGGTCGCGGTCATCTGGAACGACCGGCTGGTCTCGGTCGAGCCTCGCCCCCTGCGGGATGCCACACAGACTCTCGGCGCTGAGCGCCTGCACCTGGAGGGCCCTTGCCTGGTGCACGAGCGGGTGGTGCGCTTCCCCGACCCGCCGACCCGCAAGCAGCGAGGGGATCTGCGCTGGGCGCTGTTCCTGACCCCGACGCTGCTGTTCGGCGGCGGCCTCGGACTGGCC
>CALGIB010000257.1 GCA_937915955.1 uncultured Pseudomonadota bacterium | reverse complement strand
GACGACGTCCAGACTCCGCGACAGGGTCTGCTCGTCCGCGGCGGGCACGCGCTGACCGGGCGCGATCACCGCCTGGACGTAGGCCTCGAGCGTACGACGCTGAGCCGGGCCCAGCACCTGGACCGAGGCCGCCAGGTCCCTGGGTGCCTGCAGGTCCAGCCGACGCATCGAGGTGCCCAGAGACCAACTCCGGGCGAACGAGGGCAGCTCGTTGAGGTCGAAGAGCAGCTCGCCCTGGGCCACGACCTGGTCCCCACGGCGCAGGGTCGCGGCCAGGTGCGTCATCGAGCGCAGCGGCCGCAGGGGGCTCAGCGACTTACGACCCAGGAAGTGGTGCTCCCGGCCCTGCTCGTCGAGGAAGCGGAAGTCGTACTCGATGCGGCGCGCTCGGAACGGCGAGATCAGCAGCGTCCCCTCCAGCGGCGCGTCGTCACCCCAAGGGCGAGCCCGCACGACGCCGGTGATGCGGGCGCGGCCGTCCCGGACCAGGCGGTCCAGGTCGGTGGCCTCGGCCTTGACCTCGAAGTCCGCCAGGTGCACGCCGCCCTGCTGGTCGACCATGTGACCGCGCATGGTCTCGAAGAAGCTCAGGCCCATCACACCACCTCGGGGATCGCCGAGACCGGCTCGCGCTGCAGGAACTCCAGCGCCCCGCCGTGCAGGGAGCGGCACTCGAAGGCCTCCTCGTTCACGGGGTTCACCCGCAACGAGACCGCCGCCAGCTTGCTGTTGAGGCAATGCGAGAGCTGGCCCGAGGGGTTCTCGTAGCCCAGGCAGACCATGCGCTCGGGTCGCGCCCGCATGCTCAGCAGCGCCTCCCCGGCCGGGCCCTTCATGCGCAGGGTCCACTCCGGGAAGTCGATGCGCGCGTCCCGGTTCCAGAGGTCCAGGAGTCGATCGAAGCGGTAGACCCGGCCCCCTCGACGGATGCTCATCAGCGCCAGGAGCGGGCTGGTCCGACCGCCGAGCGCGACGCGCCCCGAGGCGGCCTCGACCGTGCAGACCGGCTCGCCCAGCTCCGAGCTGAACACGCACTGGCCCCAGGCGTACTCGGGGCTGTGGGCCCGCCCCCAGTTGTGGCCCTGCATGCCCGGCCAGCGCTCCATGCTCCAGGTCTGTCCCCCCCAGCGCGCCGTGCCCGAGCACAGCAGCACCGGCGAGGGGGTGAGCAGCTTGTTGCGCGGCAGCCTGGCGTCCACCAGACGACGCGAGGGCAGCATGCACAGCGGCTCGCCCAGCGGGCCGGGCAGCCGCTCCCAGCTCAGATCCCAGGAGAACTCCCCCAGCGTCCCCTTCGCCGAGCCGCGGTCCGCCCCGAGCTGGAACGAGCAGCCCTCGACGTGGATGCCCAGCGAGCTGCCCCCGATGCGCGCCGAGGCCATCGGGACGGTGACCTTGCGGCCCAGCGCCCGGTCCCGATCGCCGTCGAAGAGGCTGCACCAGGCCTCCGCGACGGCGCCCCCGCGCCGGCTCAGGATGGTGGCCTTGAGCCAGATCGCTCGGGGCTCGGTGGGGTGGTTGGCTCGAAAGAACCAGCTCTCGACGTGCTCGGTGCCCGCCTGGAAGCGGGGAGCGTTGTCGGCCTGATGGACCGTCACGGCGCTCACAGTCGGGGCCTGCGGCTGAGCATCGCGGCCAGAGACCGGCCCGCACGGAGCGCCTGCCCCAGCCGCTGGGCGGGAGCGCGCGCGGCCAGGCCACGACCGAAGGCGGCCATCAGGGCCTGCTGGTGGTGGTCGTAGGGGTACCACCAGGGCCGCTTCGGCCCGAACACGCCGACGCGCGTCTGCTCGACCACCCGGGGCCAGCTGCAGTCGAGAAGGCCCTCCTCGCCGTGGGAGCGCCCGAAGCCCGAGGCGCCGACGCCGCCCCAGGGCAGCTCGGGCTGGCCGTACAGCGTGGCGCCCACGTCGTTGATGGACACCAGGCCCGCCCGAAGCTGTCCCGCGATGCGCTCCGCTCGAGCCACGTCCGCGGTGAAGACCGAGGCCGTCAGCCCGGAGCTGACCGAGTTGTGCAGGGCGATGGCGTGCGCGTCGTCCGTGAACTCCGTCAGCGCGACCACCGGCCCGAAGGTCTCCTGCTGCCAGACGTCCGCCTGCTCGATGCCCGGCCCAGCGACCAGGGTGGGGGCCAGCTGGCGCGGGCCCAGGAAGCGGCCTCCGGTGGGGATCTCCAGGCCTCGGTCCCGAGCATCCGCCAGGTGGGCCTCGTAGATCTGGCGCTGGCGAGGAGCCGTGATGTGGCCCAGATCCGAGCGCGGATCGATGCGCTCGAGCTTGTCCACCAGCAGGCTCTGGAAGCGGTCCCGGATCGAGGCGTGCACGATCAGCCGCTCGACCGAGGCGCAGACCTGACCGCCGTTGAAGGTCGAGCCCCAAGCCGCCGCGGACGCCGTGAACTCCAGGTCCGCGTCCTCGCAGACGATCATCGCGTCGACCCCGCCGAGCTCGAGCGTGACCGGGATGGGGTGCCGAGCGGCCGCCGCCATCACCTCGCGGCCCGTGGCCACCGAGCCGGTGAACATGAGCTTGTCCGGTCGCTGGGCGATCAGCTCTGCGCCCACATCGCCCGCGCCCTCGATCAGGGTGAACAGGCCAGCCGGCAGATCACAGCCCCCCAGGATCTCCGCCAGGATCCCCGCGCTCCGGGGGGTCAACTCCGAGGGCTTCAGGACCACGGCGTTGCCCGCCAGCAAGGCCGGAATCACCTGGCTGACCGGGATGCCAAGGGGCACGTTCCAGGGGCCGATGACCAGCACCACACCCCAAGGGACCCGCTGCACCCGGGCCTTGCGGTTGGGGAACACCGACAGGGACAGCGAGCGGTCCTGGAGGATCCGAGGTGCTGTGTCCAGCAGCCACCGCATCGTGCTGATCGAGGCCCCGATCTCGTGCGTCACCGCCTCCATCATCGGCTTGCCGTTCTCCTCGTGGATCCGCTGCGCGAACTCGTCCATGCGATCGGCCAGGGCCTGCACGGCCGGGGAGATCCGGCGTACGCGCTCTTCGACCGACAGCTGCGCCCACCGGGCCTGGGCGAGGCGAGCCCGGGGGTAGGGAGAGCTCATCGAAGCCTCCCCAGCGCGCTGGCGCCGTACTCGGCCATGGCGGCTCGGGCCCCTGTGGCGTCACCCTGACCGACGGCCTCCAGCGTGCGCCGATGGGGGCCCGTGTCCAGCCCGCCGACGTACATCATCGAGAACAGCGCGCGGTTCTCCAGGTAGACCCGGGCGATGGCGTTGGAGAGCAGCGCCAGCACGCGGTTGCCGCTCATCACCACCAGCTGCTGGAAGAAGGCGTAGTCCAGCACCTGGACGTCCTCGACGTCCGTGGCGGCCTCGAGCCGGCCCAGACAGGCTGCCAGCTCCTGGATCGCCGGCGGATCCGCCCGGTTCGCGGCGTGGCCGGCCGTGAAGCCAAGGAGCTCGACCCGCAGCTCGAGCAGATCGAAGAGCAGCTTGGGGTCCAACCGGCCGCCGGGCGCCAACAGGAAGGGCAGCAGCTGCAGGCCCGCGGTGCTGAGGAAGTCCGAGACCCGGGCGCCGGCCCCATGCCGGATCTCGACCAGCCCCCAGGACTCGAGCTGCCGCAGCGCCTCGCGCACGCTCGAGCGGTTGATGCCGAACTCATCGGCCAGGGCGCGCTCGGTCGGCAAGGGATCGCCGGGCACGTAGGCCCCCGAGACGATGGCGTCCCGGACGGTCTCGGCGACCTGGTGGGAGATCGTGGAGCGCTTGATGTTCTGGAATTTCATGTCGGGTGGCCCGGTGGTCCGACCAATTATGACATCGATCCCGCTCCGGCGAGGAAAAAGTCACCTCGAGGCTGGAAGATCCCCCTACAGCGCCTCGCGCAGCAGCTCCACCATGGCCTCGGCCGAGGTCCCGTGCGGGATCACGGCCAGCAGCTGGCCCTCGCGCCCGACCAGGAAGCTCGAGGTGCTGTGGTCCACGGTGTAGGCCATGGCCGAGCCCTCGGCGTTCACCTTGCGGAAGGCCACGCCCCAGTCCCCGGCGATGTCCGTGACCGTCTCGACGTCCTGGGTACCGGCTCGGAACGAGGGGTGGAAGAAGCCGGCGTACTCGCCCAGCCGCTCGGGCCGGTCGCGCTCGGGGTCCACGCTCACGAAGAGCCCGGCCACCTGGGCCTGCTCGTCCTCGGCCAGCGAGCCCACGGCCCGCGACATCGTCGAGAGCGTCGTCGGACACACGTCCGGGCAGGCGGTGTAGCCGAAGTACATCAGCACCAGCTTGCCGCGAAGATCAGACAGGGCGATGGGCCCCTCGGGCCCCTGAAGCACGAAGTCGGCGTAGGTCGCAGGGACCGTCGGGGCCTGCTCGATGGGGGCGTGCGAGACCTGTCCGTCGGAGAAGAACTCGAAGCCGGCCAGGCGGTCCTCGGTGTGTCCCTCCGCATCCGTGACCTGCACCAGCACCTCGGCCCGCCACTTCATGCGGGTCAGCGTGCAGATCGGCAGGCCGCCTTGACCGGCCCAGCCCGCGCCGTCCTGCTCGAGCGGCACCCGGGTGAGCCCCATGTTCATGCTCACCCCGTAGAGATCCACCCGGCTCGGCGTGACCGAAGCCTCCGACAGGCGGACCGACCAGTCCAGCGGCTCGCCCGTGGGCACGTGCCCCGGCGTGGCCGCCAGCCTCACCTCGAGGCCGTCCTCGAAGCGCGCGACGCAGGGCCCCTCGGAGAGCACGCAGTCCTGGACCTCGGCCCCGACCGGGCGCAGCAGGCTCGGCAGGTCCAGCACGCTCGCGACCACCAGCCCCACCAGGACGCCCCCACCCAGGACCCAGCGGCGGCGGTCACTCGGCACGGACGGGCGCGCTCAGATCGACGGTCTCGCCGCTGGCCAGCTGCAAGGTGACGGGCACCTCCTGTCCCTCGGTCAGGGCGACCTTGAGCCCGATGAACATCACGTGGTCACCGCCGGCCTTGAGCTCCACGGGCACGCCAGCGGGCAGCTCGACGCGCTCGACCCGGCGCATCCGCATCATCCCGCCCTGCTCGAGGTGGGTGTGCAGCTCGACGCTGCCGGCGATGGTGGCCGAGGCCCCTACCAGCGCGTCGTCCACGGGGCTGGTCAGGGTCATGAAGCCCGCGGTGTTGGGCGCCCCCGGCGGCATCATGCGCACCCAGGCCCCGTCCACCGTCACCGCAGGGCTCGGATCGCCGCTGCAGGCCAGCACCGTCAGCAGGCCGAGCATCAGAGGTCCACCACGATGGCCTTGTCCCACACCGGACAGGCCTCACGGCACAGCCCGCAGCCGTTGCAGGTCTCCAGGTCGATGACCGGCCTGGTCAGGTCCAGGGTCAAGGCTCCCACCGGGCAGGCCGGCTTGCAGGCGCCGCACTCGGGGCCCTTGAAGACGAAGCACTTGTCGGTCTGGATGCGCGCCAGCCCGAAGAAGATCAGGTCGCGCTCGACCACCTCGAGCGCGCCGTCCACGCAGGAGGTCACGCAGGGCAGGTCCTCGCAGAGGTGGCAGGCGACGCGGTTGGGGTTCAGCGCTGGTGTGCCGTCGCGCAGCAGCCCGATCGAGCCGTGCGGGCAGGCCATCACGCAGTCCTCGCAGCGCGTGCACCTCTGGAGGAAGTCCTCGACGGCGCCTGGCGGACGCGGCCAGTCACCGCTGGCGGGCCGGGGGCCTCGGTCGAGCAGCAGGTCCAGCATCTACATCCGCCCCGTGCGCATGTTCATGTCCAGGTGCATCAGCCAGAGCCCGCAGATCGACAGCAGCACCATCATGACCAGCATCGGCAGCAGGCTGCGCACGGCCTGGCCGCGCTCGCCCGGGAACAGGCGCTTGGCGATGCGGTGGCTGGCCAGCACGCCGGCGACGTGGCCCACGCAGATCAGCCCGACCTGCAGATACCAGGTCGTGTCCTGGCCGATCAGCGGCTCCAGGTGCAGCGTCGCCGTGCCGAACCAGTCCGCCCCGGAGCCCATGGGGTCGCTCAGCAACGGGACCACGTCCTGGCCCTCCATGAACAGGTGCATGGCGTTGTGGGCCAGGTGGTAGAAGAGCGCCACCGGGAGCACCGAATAGGCATAGCCGACGAAGAGCTCGCGGAAGGCGACGCGCTTGGCCGTCCACACCCAGGCCAGGACGATGCACAGGGTGTAGGCCAGCACGGGCACCAGGATCACCGCCGCCATGCCGAGCGTGAAGGCCCCCAGCTGGCTCAGCCCGGACCAGGCGCTGATCCAGCTGACGATGTCCCAGGTGCCGGGGGTGAAGTTCTGCCAGGTCGGGGTCATGGACAGGCCGTGGAAGCCGGTCAGCGCCAGCAGCGTCAGGCACAGCCAGGCCTCGTCCATGCGCCCGCTGGCCGACTGCCCCACGTCCTGGTTGAAGGCCCGCAGCTTCACGGCGGGGGTCAAGGTCGGGCAGCTCTTGAAGCACTCGGTGCAGCTGGTGCAGCGGGCCTGGGTGTCCATCTTGCCCAGGTCCAGCTCGACCGGGCAGGCGTAGCCAGCGCCTCCCCCGACCAGGCAGTCCCGGGTGGTGCAGACCCCGCAGACGCGACTGTCCCGAGGCCGGATCTCGACCGGCGAGAACATCGAGTACATACCGCTGATGCGTCCGACGAAGCAGAAGCTCTGGCAGAAGGCCTTCTTCTCGAAGATCAGGCCCATCCCGACCGCCGAGGCGACCATGCCCAGCCCCAGCGTGGCGGTCTGCCGCGGGTTGTTCGTGATGCCCCAGCCCAGCTCCATCCAGGTCAGCACCACGAAGAGCGCGATGGCCGGGTAGACGTTCGCGAGCCAGCTCGGCAGCTTCAGGCCCAGCGAGAGCGAGGGCTTCTTCTCGAAGACGCCACCGAGCCGGGTGATCCAGCTGGCCAGCGCGTCCCAGGGGCAGACCAGGCACCAGAGGTTGCCCAGCAGGGCCACCGCGAAGATGAGCGCCGCCCACCAGATGGTCCAGACCAGCACCGGCGCGAGGTTCCTCGCGAAGCTGCCGAACAGGCCGATGTAGATCGTGCCCAGGAAGACGACCACGAAGGGCAGCTGGAGGGCCGGCTGGAACCAGCGCTCGCGCAGCAGGCGGTGGATGCCCTTGCTTCCGGTCAGGTTGAGCCGCCAGGAGCCCAGGTCCGGCAGCCCCCTGACCTCGACGACGACGAAGCTGAGCAGCACCACCAAGGCCACGGCCAGCCCGAACAGCCAGCCGGGCAGGCCCCCCATGACCATGACCACACCGCCGTCCGGCAGCAGGATGTGCTCCATGGTCTCGTGGCCCATGAGCTAGCCCGCCACGGGAGCGGCGCGATGGGCCAGCCGGCGACGACGACCGTGCAAGCCCAGCCCCATCAGCGCGGCCACGCCCAGGCCCATGCCACCGACCAGGGTCCAGTTGATCTGATCCACGGCCAGATCCACCGCGAAGGGGAGGGTCGCGCTGCCCTCGTCGAAGGTGAACCGGAGCTCGTAGTTGCCGGAGCTCGGCAGGGTCTCTCGGCTGATGTAGACGCCCTCGCCGTCGGGCTCGAGCCGCTCCATGGAGGAGATGATCTGGCCGCCCTGGGTGATGTCGATGCTGACCGGGCCCGAGTAGCCGTGGTCCTCCTCGAGGTCGTAGATGTACATGAAGAACTTCACGTCGTTCGGCGTGTCGCTGGTCTCCCGAGCCTTGATGCCCTGGAAGTTGAAGATGGTCGCGCCCACCTCCCAGCGGCCCTCGATGCGCACGTACTCCTCGGTCGGGACCTGGGGGTAGTTCTCGAAGTAGCCGTAGTGCGGCAGCCCCTTGTTGTGGTGGGCCAGCGCCGGGTCTACCAGCGTCAGGGCCAGCAGGATCAGTCCGAGCATCGCTTCGCCCCCCACTCCAGCCCGTGGGCCAGCTTGTTGTCCGGGCACACCAGCGTGCAGCGCCCGCAGGAGTCGCAGCTGGGGTGGTGGGTCTCCTGGCCCGGGAACAGGCCGTAGGGGCAGACCCGCTGACACAGGTTGCAGCTGCTCGGGCAGGCCGAGGGGTCCACCTTGCGGAGGCGAAAGGGCGCCGCGCGGCCGACCTGCTCCAGCACCGCCCCGGTGGGGCAGAGGCTGCGGCAGATCTGCCCCGGAGCCACGAAGACCTCGACCAGCAGCAGCACACCGAAGATGGCCAGGCCCACGCCCGCGCTGCCCGTCAGCATCCAGGCCGCCAGCCCCTGGCTGAGCGACAGGTAGGGCAGGACCAGGTGGAACGCGCCCATGCCCATGCCCGCGCTGAAGAGCACCAGCCCCAGCCCCACCCAGAGCCCCAGGCGAGGGATGCCCAGCTCGCCGAGCGGCAGCCCCAGGCGCTGCAGGCCCATGCGGACCGCCCCGCCCAGCTCGAAGACCAGGCGGGCCGGGCAGAGGAAGCTGCAGTAGAGCTTGCCGCCCACCAGGGCCAGGCCGAGCGGGATCAGCGCGCCCACCAGCATGCTCGTCGGAGGCAGCTGGCCCTGCGAGGCGAGCGCCGCCACCGAGAGCGGGTCGGTGAAGGGCAGCCCGGCGATGCTCGCGCCCCAGGGCACGCCCAGGAAGCCGTCGCTGACCTCGAGCGGCTCGCCGAACCAGGACAGCGCCCGCTCGTTGAGCGCGTAGGCCTCGCCCCAGGCCTCGTTCTTGAGCAGTCCGACCAGCCGCGCCGAGTTGTGGCCGACCTTGAAGTTCCGCCAGTGGGCCGAGATCGCCGCGTACAGCACGAAGAGCAGCGCCGAGACCTGGCAGAGCCGCCGGAAGGCCTGGATAGCGAGGTGCCGCGCCCTCACGAGCTCACCGGGATCACGCGGATCGCCTGAGGCAGGTGCACGCAGGACTGCTCGCAGAGGCCGCAGCCGATGCACTGGTCGTAGTGCACCGTGGGCTGCTCGTAGAGCCCGATGGTCATGGCCTTGCCCGGGAAGGGGCAGGCCCGGTAGCAGACACCGCAGGTCCGGGGCGCCGGCTTGGCGTAGCTGTAGCACATGTCCTTGTTGAGCCGCGCCACGCCCATCTTCACGTTGGCGAGCACGCTCTCCTCGTCCGGCTCGATGAGCTGGATGGCCCCCGTGGGGCAGACCTCGCCGCACTTCATGCAGGTGGTGCAGCCCTGGGAGCGCGGTCGGATGTAGGGCGTGAAGGCCCGGGCCAGGCCGTCGTCCAGACCCGCGAACTCGATGCAGCCGTTCTCGCAGACCTCGCCGCACTTGAAGCAGCGGATGCAGCGCGAGGTGAACTCGTCCTCGGGCAGGGCCCCCGGGGGGCGAAGCCGCGTACCGGTCGGGGGCTTGCCCGACTCCGGCAGGACCTGGCCGGCCAGCGCCGCAGCGCCCGCCAGCAAGGCACCCAGTACGGTCCTGCGTGTCGTGGTCATGCGCGCTGAGTAAGCAAGCGCCGTGCCAGGAGCGACGAGGCCAGCAGCCCGGGGACGAGGGCCAGCCAGGCCCAGCGCCAGGGCCGCTCGGGGCCCGGCAGCTCCAGCCTCGCGCCCGCTCGCGGGCCGTCCAGCAGCTCCAGGGGTCCGCCCTCGAAGCCGCGGACCTGGGCCTCGTAGAGGGTCGCCTCGGGGGTGCTCCGGGGGCTGGTCGGGCCCTCGAACTCGACCAGGAGGCCGTCTACGCGCAGGCTCAAGGGCCCCGTCCAGGGCTGGCCGGGCTGCTCCTCGAGGTAGACGCGCAGGCCGGCGGGCTCGCCCTGGAGCACGGCCACCTCGAAGGCAGCGGGCCCCTGAGCCTGAATCACCTGGACCCGAGCTCCGACCTGATCGAAGCCCGAGCTCCACACCCGGGTGCTGATCAGCTCCGGGGAGGCCTGTGCGATCGCGAACAGCATGACCAGGATCACTGTGGCCTTCCCGGCAGGTCCCGGACCGGGACCCGCAGCACGAGGCGGCTCGAAGGGCAGACGCCGATGCAGCGGCCGCAGCTGTCGCACTCGCTGTCCGGGGCGCCCGCCCGAGGATCCAGTCCCAACCAGCAGGACTCCGCGCAGAGGTGGCAGTGGGCCTCGCAGCCCACCTTGCGGAGGGGCTCCAGGCGCAGGACGCGCCAGCGCCCCAGCAGGCTCTGCAGGGCCCCCGAGGGGCACAGGCTGCGGCAGACCCCGTGCTCCCAGAGCAGCAGATCGGAGAGCAGCAGGCCGCCCAGGACCAGCACCGCGCCGAGCCAGCCGCCAAAGACCAGGCCCTGCATCGCCAGGCCCACCGCGGCGTAGGGCAGGAGGCTGACCAGCGAGCCCCCCACCAGCGGCGCGAGCACCACGGCCCCCAGCGTGACGAAGCCCAGCCACCTGGGCAGCGAGCCCTCCAGCGCGAAGCGGGGACGCAGCCGGGAGACCAGCCTCGAGAGCGCGCCGTAGGGACAGAGCGCCCCGCAGAACAGACGGCCGAAGGCCAGGTGCAGCAGCAGGACCAGGGCGCCGCCGAGCAGCAGCGCCACCGGAGGCCAGGCCAGGCCCGCCAGCAGGCTAGCCAGGGCGATGGGGTCGGCCAGCTCGAAGCCACCCAGGCCGATGGACCAGATGCCCCCCGTCAACAGCCCGCCCAGCTCGGGCGGGTCTCCGAAGGTCCTCGCGCAGAGCTCGACAAGAGGTCGGGCCAGCGGGCCGTAGCGCTGCTCCAGCTCCTCGGGGGCCCAGCGGGTGGTCACCCCCACCGTCCAGATCTGCAGCGCCGGGATGCCGGCCAGCAGCAGCAGCACAGAGGCCTGGAGCGCCCGGCGGAGCCAGCGGTTCATGCGGGCCCCTTCCAGCGCGGGCTGCCCGGATCCTGGCGGAAGACCCGGATCGCCGCGGGGATCTGCGGGCAGCGCTCCTCGCAGCGGCCGCAGCCCACGCAGGCGCCCAGCACCTGGGGCTGGGCGTGGTGGCCCAGGACGATGGCCTCACCCGGGAAGGGGCAGGCGTCGTGGCAGACCCCGCAGACGCGCCCCAGGAAGCTCAGGCAGAGGCCCTCGTCGACATAGGCCAGGCCCATGTCCACGGCGTCCAGCACGTCCTCGGGCTCGATGGGCGTCAGGGCCCCCGAGGGGCAGACCTGGGTGCACATCGTGCAGGTGTTGCACCCGGCGACCCTGGGCACGATGAAGGGGCTGCCGGCCTCGGCCCCCGCCCAGGGCGGGTGGAGCTCGATGCAGCCGGCCGTGCAGACCTCGGCGCAGCGACCGCAGCGGATGCAACGGGCGAGGAAGTCCTCGGACGCCGTAGGGGGAAGCAGGGTTCTCGAGGGGTCGGCCTGGGCCGCTCCGCAGCCCGTGCCCGGAAGCAGAAAGGCGCCCGCCAGCATGCTGGCGAGCGCCTCTCGTCGGCTCAGCGCCAACCCGGCCTCAGCTCTTGTTCATCTTGTTGACGCGGCCCGCCAACTTCTTGAAGTCCACCTGGCCGCTGACCGGGTCGAAGGCGCGGTGGCTGACGGCGTTGACCAGCCAGCGGTTGTGCTTGGGGTCGGCGCTGTCGGCCACCGAGAGGTTCCAGGGGCTGAACAGGTAGCCCTTGGGCACCAGGTTGCGCGCCGGGCGGACTACGCTGTCGAGGCCCACCGAGACCCGGGCCTCGTACTTGCCGCGGCGCGTCTCGATCTCGACCCACTCGCCGTCCTTCACGCCCAGCTCCTTGGCGTCGTCGGGGTGCATCTCGACGTACTGCTCGGGCACCAGCTTCCGCGTCGTCCCGGACCGGATGGTCTTGGCCGTGTGGAAGTGCTCGTAGACCACGCCGAGTCCGACCCAGAAGGGGTAGGCGCCGTCGGGGGTGTCGTTGGCGTCCTTGCCCAGGTGCTCGAAGTCGGGCAGCTCGGGGGTCAGGCCCTTGTCGCGCGCCTCCTCCAGCAGGGGCAGGTTGTCGATGCAGTAGAAGTCCTTGTCGACCCCGAAGCGCATCAGCTGGGCGGTGACCTCCTTGCGGTCGCTGTAGTCCTGCTCGCACACGTGGATGTGCAGCTTTCCGTCGTCGGTGCGGAACATGCCGTAGGGCTTGTCCTCCCAGCCCTCCTGACCCATGTACCGACGCTTGGTGCCGCCCTGCTTGGCGATCTCGTAGGTCGGGGCCGGCCACTGGATGCCGCGGTGCTGCCGGATCTGCTCGTAGAGGCCGATGCCGTCACGCTCCTCGACCTCGAGCATGCCGGTCAGGTCCGCGTCGCTGCCCTTGGAGGCGATGACGATGTCCCGGAAGATGTCCTCGGGGTCAAAGAAGCCGTTCTCCTTGCGCTCGTACGGGAAGATCTTCTTCCCGTCCAGGCCCAGCATGTCGGCGATCATGATGCCCTTGTCGATGACCATGTCGATGTCGGGGCGGGTCCCCGGGATGGGGTTGGCCGTGCCG
>CALGIB010000256.1 GCA_937915955.1 uncultured Pseudomonadota bacterium | reverse complement strand
ACTTCGCCTTCGAGTTCGCCCCCGGGGTCGACGGCGGCTGGGCCGTCATCGGCCAGGACCGCGACGACGACACTGGCGCCCGCGTCACCTCCCTGTTCGAGATCGACGAGGAGGGGGAGAGCCGGCTGCTCGTGAACTTCACCGCCGCGCAGGTGCCCGCCTACGGCATCGAGGTGCACCCGGACGGCTACTGGCTGGTCGCGGGCCTCACCGAGCTGTACCGGGTCTACCCGAGCGGAGAGATGGACGTCGTCGCGGACTTCTACGACACCGACGGCGAGACCGCGCTGATGCTCGCCTTCGACGTCGCGGTGGACCCCATCTCCGGCGAGATCCTGGTCGTCGGCTACTACGGCGGCGCGGTGCTGCTGGAGCCCGAGACCTTCGAGAAGACCTGGGTCGTGCAGCCCGACCTGTCGGCGCCCACACACAACATGTGGTCGGCGGCCTTCTGGGACACCCGCGGCGGCTGGTACGCCGGCGGCCAGGACGCCTCGGGCTGGGGCGTGTTCCGACTGAACGAGGCCGACGGCGCCTGGGTCAGCAAGGCCTCCTTCGACGAGAGCTGGTCGCCCCACAAGATGGCCATCGACACCGTCTACGGCGAGTACTTCATGTCGGCCTACGGCGGGCAGTACCCGGTGGTCTGGGAGCTGGACGCCGAGACCGGCGCCGCGCCCTCGCAGTTCTTCGCGAGTGAGCACTCGGGCGTGTCCTGGATGGACATGTGGGACCTCTACGTCCGCTACTGAGCTGAGCCCCCTCGGCGGCTGCGCCTGGCTGGTGTGGATCGCCTTCACGCCCAGCCGGCGGGTGGTCGGCGAGCCTGGCGAACTCAACGCCGGGACCGCCTGGTGGATTCTGGCATTGCTCAGCCTGATCCTGCTGTTTGGAGTGCTGGGCCCCGGCCTGGTGTTCTCGGGGACGTGAAGTTCACTTGCAGCTCCCTCGGGTCGGCCCCATGTTGAACGACGTGAACGAACTCTTTCGATCCGGCGTCGAGCTTCGTCTCCGCGTCTTCAAGGACTTCTGGTCCTCGGTCTCCCACTTTGCGGGGCTGATCGCCGCCATCGTGGGCCTGGTCATGCTGCTGGTGCTCAGCGAGCCCGGCGCGGCGCGGATCACCAGCATCAGCGTCTACGGGGGCTGCCTGATCGCGCTGTTCGCCGCCAGCAGCGCCTACCACTTCTTCGACCTGGGCGAGCGCGGCAACCGCTGGCTCAAGCGCCTCGATCACATCGGCATCTACCTGCTGATCGGCGGCACCTACGTGCCCGGTCTGGTCCTGCTGCTGGACGGTGGACTGCGACTCGCCATGCTGGGCGTGGTCGGGGCCTTCGCGGCCGCGGGCATCGCGCTCAAGCTGCTGTGGCTGGACTGCCCCGAGCGCCTCAGCACCGCGCTCTACCTGGCCTTCGGCTGGTTCGGCGTGGTGCCCTTCGTGCTGTTCTTTCCCCAGCTCTCGGGCTGGGGGCTGTTCTGGATGCTGACCGGCGGCCTGGCCTACACGGCGGGCGCGGTGGTGTTCTGGCGCGAGCGGCCCGATCCCTGGCCCGAGCGCTTCGGTCACCACGAGGTCTGGCACCTGTTCGTGCTCGGCGGCGCGGTCAGCCACTTCTTCTTCGTGGCCGAGATCGTCGTCTGAAGCTCGGTCGGCCGCCCGCGAGGCCGGCCGCTACAGCGACGCGACCGACTCCGGGCCTTCCTTGCTCAGCTTGCGGTGCGCGAAGGGCGGCTCGCGCAGTCCGGCCAGGTGTTCGTCCAGGCCGCCCTCGAGCTCCTCGATGAGGGCCGTGTACTCGCCTCGGTCGGCCAGGCTGGTGCGCTCGGCCGGGTCCTCGTCCAGGTCGTAGAGCTCCCGGCTCGTGACGCGGCCGGTGTCGTCGGTGGTCCGCGTCAGCTTGAAGCGCTCGGTGGCGACCAGGCTGGTCCAGGGCTGGGCGTGGCTGAAGCCCAGGTGGCTGTAGGCGCGCTGACGGGGGAGCAGGTCGGCCAGGTGCTCCAGGCCCGGCTCGACGCCGCCCTCGGCCAGGAGGAGGTCCGCCTGGCTGCGGCCGGAGATCTCCGCCAGCGGGAGCTGGCCGCCCAGGCCCATCAGCCCGGCCAGGGTGGGCAGCAGGTCCACCTCGTTCACGGGGGCGCAGCTGCGGCTGCCCGCCTCGAGCACCCCAGGCATGCGCAGGATGACGGGCTTGCGGCAGGCGCCGTCGAACATCACGGACTTCAGCCAGAGGCCCTGCTCGGCGGCCTGGTCGCCGTGGTCCGAGGCGTAGACGATCAGCGTCCGTTCGGCCTGTCCGCTGGCCTCGAGGCTGTCCATCAGCTCGCCGACGAGGTGGTCCAGGAAGGACACGCAGCCCATGTAGCGAGCCAGCGCGGTCCGGGACTGCTTGGGGTCGGCCTTGCTCCAGCCGCAGCGGGCCAGCGACGCCGCGGCCGCCGGGCTGCGAGCGGTCAGCTCGGCCAGGTCCACCGGATCGGGCAGCTCGATCTTCGCCGGATCGTAGAGGTGGTAGAAGTCCTCGGGCAGCGTGAACGGGTAGTGCGGCGTCAGGAAGCTGCTGTACAGGAAGAAGGGCTTGTCCCGGTCCTGCTCGAGCCAGCTCCTGGACTCCTCGAGCAGCACGTGGTCGCGGTTCTGCCCGATGCGTGGCTGCACGCGGCCCAACATCCGCCTGAAGGGCCCGGTGAGCGTGACCTCGTCGACCGGGTCGCGCCAGGCGGGGCCCGCCGAGTTGTCGCTGCGCGCCTTGCTGATCTCCTCCCAGCGCTGGCCCGACTTGCTGGTCAGCAGCTCGCGGAAGCCGAAGCTCTCGCGGCTCTCGTCGGCGTTGGTGTGCAACTTCCCGAAGCAGGCCGTGTCGTAGCCGAGCTCGGTGAAGAAGCTGGACATCGTGTAGTGGCCCGGGTCCAGGATGGAGCTGTTGTTGAGCTGCTGGTGCTCCTGCGGCCAGAGGCCGGTGAGGAAGCTGGCGCGGGTGGGCGCGCAGATCGGCGAGCTCGTGTACACCCTGTCCAGGGACAGGCCCTGGCCGGCCAGCCGATCCAGGTTCGGCGTGCTCACCGGGTGTCCGCGGTGACCGAAGAAGCGAGCGTTGTGCTCGTCGCTGGAGATCACCAGGAGGTTCCAGGGGCGTTCGTCGCTGGCCTGGGCTGTGTGTGGGAGGCCGAGGGCGCCCAGCGAGCTGGCGAGGGCACCGGAGGAGAGCAGCTGGCGTCGTGTGAGCATGACCCCAAGCTACGCTCGCGAAGCCGATCAGCGCGAAATCAGGACGCTTCCGGCCCGATGTCATCCACAGCTGTGGATCACCCTGTGGACGGACGACGAATCCGGGATCCCCAGGCGCGCTCTCGCGTGATCAGCCTCGGCGGGGGCCGCGGATCTGGCGGAGCAGCGCGCGGTCGGCCTCGGCGTGCTCGCCGCCGCGCTTGGCGATCGTCATGGCTCGGTCCATGGCGGACTGCTCGCGGCCCGCGAGGCGGTCCACGTTCGCCATGAGCAGGTGCAGCTCCTCCTCCTCGGGGGCCAGCGAGACCGCCAGCTCGATCATCTCGCCGCCCACCTTGCGGCGCTTGTCCTCGTCCATGTCCGGGTCGTTGTAGACCGCCCAGCCGAGCAGGCCCTGGGCGACGCTGTCGGAGGGGCGCTTCTGGCGCAGCCAGTTCAGCATCTTGACGGCGGGGCCCCACTCCTCGCGGTCTAGGAGGGCGCGGGCCTGGTCGAGGACCTCGGAGGGCTCGAGCTTCGCCTGGTCGGGGCTGATGATGACCTTGCGGCCCTCGGTCACCCGGGCGCGGCCCTCGGACACGCGCTGGATGGCCCGGGCGACCAGCTGATCGAGCAGGCCGGCGGTCTCGCGCACCTCGTCGCTGGCCCCCATGTCCTGGGACACGCTGTGGTAGCGCGCGGCCATGCGGGCGCAGCCGCGCTCGATGGTGTCCGGGTCCATGCCGGCGGAGAGCCCCAGCAGGGTCCAGTCGTCGAAGGACGAGAGCCGGTCCAGGTCCTTCTTCAGGCGCTGGACGAGCAGCTTCTCCTGGCTGCGAGCCGGGGTCAGCTGGATCATCGCGGCGCCGGCCGAGGGGCCCTTCTGGGCCGACTCGCCGAGCTTGAACAGGCCCAGGGCCGCGAGGCGGGCCAGGTCCTCGGCGATCTCGTTCGTCTCGACCTTGATCCAGTCCAGAGCCTCGCCGAGGGCACGCTTGTCGGGCTCGTCGAGGTTCAGGAAGAGCCGGGCGGGCTGGCCCAGGGGCAGGCCCTGGAGCACGTGGTGGAGCGGGACGCGGGGCATCAGGGGGCGGTCGAGCCACTGGTAGATCTTCTCGGGCTGCATCGCCCGACCGGCGGCGGCCCAGAGGTGGGGGCCCAGCTGGTTGGGCACCGGGCCCATCGGCGTGTAGCCCTTGAAGCCCTTGAAGCCTTCGAAGACGCAGCGCAGCACGGCGTCCAGGCCTCCGTTGCCTGCTGGCTCGCCGGCGGCCAGCATGCCGCGGGCGGGGCCTCCGACCAGCTTCACGCTGCGGCGTGTGGCCCAGGCGCGGCCTACGCCGGCCAGGGCGAGCGCGTCGGGGAGCGCCTCCGGCGCGGGCGTCCAGCCTTGGCTCATCCCATCCTCGGGTCGGGCGGTTGCGCGGTCACGGCGACGATCTTCCCAAATTCGGCCGACGATAGCCAGGGTCAGGCTGCGCGGTGCAGCCTGGATGTGCTGTTCAAAGGCGCTAGAGCTCGCTTCAGGTCGGCGAAGCTGCCGCCGGCCTGCACGCCCTGCAGGAGGGCCAGCCCGGCCGAGGCGCCACCCTGGGCCAGCGCGGCCTCGATCCAGGCGAAGCGTGCGCTGGTAGCGCGCACCTCGGCCTTGCCGCGCAGGCCCTTCTGGAGGTGCTTCAGGCTGCGCTCTACCGGCTTGATGCCCGCGAAGCCCAGCTCGCTCATCGGTGTGTTGAACTTGGGCACGAAGGGCGCCACCCCCAGGGCGACGGGGTGGATCGCGGCCAGCTGCTTCGTGAAGGCGATGAGCTCGTCGATGTCCTCGGGCCGCTCGTCGGGCAGGCCCAGCATCATGTAGACCTTCAGCACCTTGTAGCGGTGCTCTCGGGCCAGCTCGGCGCAAGCGACCAGGTGCCGCTCGACCGTGCCCTTGCTGATCGTGCGACGCAGGCGCTGGCTGGCGGCGTCGCTGGCGACGGTCAGGGTCTTGTAGCCGCCCTCGCGCAGCAGCCGCGCGATCTCGGGCTTGAGCGAGACCCGGTCCGCGCGCAGCGAGGAGATGCCGATGCCCAGGCCCCGATCGACCAGCGCCTGCAGCAGGGCCGGGAGCTGGGGGTGATCGCTGATCGCGGCGCCGACCAGGCCCACGCGGCGGGCCTCGGGTGGGATCAGGTCCAGCAGGCGCTGGGGGGTGACCAGTCGCATGCCGCCGTTGGTCGAGCGTCGCATCACGCAGAAGCCGCACTGGCGGTGGCAGCCTCGCTCGCCCTCGACGAGGAACATGTCCGAGAGCTCGGCGTGCGGGGTGAGGATGCGCGAGCGCGCGGGCAGCAGCAGGTCGCTGGAGCGGGCGATCTGGGGCAGGTCGGCCTGCTGCTCCAGGCGCTCGGCCCGCTCGGGGACCAGACCTCCGGGCAGGCGCTGGACCTCGTCCAGGAAGTCCTCGCGGTCGCCCTCGAAGGCGGCGGTGACGGCGGGGACCACGGTCTCCTCGGCCTCGCCCAGCAGCATCGCGTCCACGAAGGGGGCCGAGGGCAGGGGGTTGCTGAAGGTCAGCGGCCCGCCCAGCAGCACCAGGGGGTCCTGCTCGCCGCGGTCCTTGCGGAGCGCGGGGATGCCGCTCAGCTCGAGGCAGTGGATCAGGCCGACCAGCTCGAGCTCGTAGGCCAGGCTGACGCCGATGACCGGGAAGTGCGAGACGGGGGTCTCGGTCTCGTAGGTGCAGAGCGGCCGACGGCTCTTGCGGAAGGCGTCCAGGTCGTCGGGCAGGAAGGCGCGCTCGACAGCGAAGCCGGCCTGGGCCAGCAGGCCGTGGATCCACTGGTAGCCCAGGCTGGACATGCCCGCGCGGTAGGGGCTGGGGTACAGCAGGCAGACCCGGCGATCCCCAGGCACGAAGACCGGGCCGCGCTCGTCGGCCAGTCGCTCACGCAGCATCTCGGAGTGGGACCAGCTCACGGCGCTTGGGTATCTCGGGGGCCGGGCCGGGTTGCGGCAAAACGGACAATGAGGGGGAACGCAAAAAACCCCAGACCTTTCGGCCTGGGGCATTTTGGGGTGACATCCGAGCC
>CALGIB010000255.1 GCA_937915955.1 uncultured Pseudomonadota bacterium | reverse complement strand
CGCCGCCACCACCGCCAGCCTGGAGCTGCGCGAGGCGAGCTGCCCAGGCTGCAGGGGCCGCCTGTGGTGACCTGCTGCCTGTCCAGCCAGGCGATCCGGGGCGGGATCCGGGTCGAGCCGATCCGGGCCTGCTACGAGGAGGCGTTGGAGCGCTCCGGCGACCTGGAGGGGCGGAGCGTGCTGCGGTTCCGGATCTCGAGTGCGGACGGCTCGGTCAGCGAGGTGAGCCTGGAGCCCCCGATCGACGAGGGGCTGGCGGCCTGCCTGGTGGCCGAGGTCTCGACCTGGGTGTTCTTCCGCGGTGAGCCGGTCTGCGGGGGCCAGGGGCACAGCGTGGTGAGCTATCCGCTGTTCTTCGACGCGGGCTGAGGGCAGCGGGTAGGCTCCCCGCATGCTGCTCGCTCTGCTCGGATCCACCTGGGCCAACGGCCAGACCACCCACGTCTGGATCACGCGCCACGCCCTCGAACACCTGCCCCCGGGCGAGCTGCTCGACATCCTGAGCGACCCCGCCAACCAACCCATGCTGCTCAACGGGGGCATGTTCCCCGACGGCGGCTACGCCGTGGACCACCCCTACGGCGAGGCCGGGCACTGGGAGCCGCTCCAGGGCGCCTACCTGGACTGGATCGTCGAGACCCAGCAGCTGCCGCTCGACGGCCAGGGCGAGCAACACCTCGCCTTCCTCATGGGCACCGCCAGCCACGGCATGGCTGATCAGGTCTTCGACGCCCTGTACATGGAGCGCTCGAAGGTCTACGACGCCGACCAGGGCTGGACCGACGGCGAGTCGATGGACGAGGCCACCGACGTGATCTGGGCGCTGATCACCGGCCCGCAGGAGGTCCCCGAGCTCTGGCTCCCCAGCGATGAGCTGGTCCCGCTCTACGCCGAGCAGGGCATCGAGGTCGACGCCGAGACCCTCGAGGACGGCCAGACCCTGCTGGGTGCCGCCATCGATCTGGTCGGTCTCTTCAGCACCAGCGCGCAGCTCGTCGAGGGCTACGAGGCCGAGTTCCCCTGGGCGACCAGCCACCTGCGCGACGACACCGACGTCTGGGGCGCACCGCGCTGCGAGGGAGAGGTCGTCGCCCTCTACTGGCAGGGCCTGTGGGAGCGCATCCAGGGCGAGGCGGTGGACAACCCGGTCCTCGCGACCTGGCCGGCGCACGACGGGCGCAGCCTGCCCACCGACGCGGCGAGGGTCGAGAGCCGCATCTCGGTGATGTTCTCGACCGGGCGGTGGCCGACACCGTCGGACCCGAGGACTTCACGGTCACCTCGGACCAAGGCGAACACGCGGTCGACACCTGGGTCTTCTACGGCAACGACAGCCATGTCGTGCATCTGATCCCCCAGGAGGACTGGCCCGAGGACAGCTGGATCACCGTCGAGGTGCGCGGCGAGGGCATCGAGGACAACCGAGGCGGCCTGGCCCAGGACCACGTGTTCAGGGTCTCGACCAGCCTGCCGCTGGAGCCCACGGCCGAGCCGCCGGTGGGCTGCGGCTTGACCGATGGGCGCGGATCCTGGCTGGGCCTGCTCGGGGTCCTGGGGCTGCTGGGGCGTCGCCGCCGGGGCTGACCCTCAGCCTCGCTGGCCCCTCTGCCGTAGCAGGTGATCCACCAGCACCAGCGCCACCATGGCCTCGACCATGGGGACCGCCCTGGGCACCGGGCAGGGGTCGTGACGCCCCCGAGGCTTGATCACCGCTGCGTTCCCGGCCAGATCGACCGTGTCCTGCTCCCGGAAGATGGTCGCCACCGGCTTGAACGCCGCCGACAGCGTGATGGGCATGCCGTTGCTGATGCCGCCCTGGATTCCGCCGCTGCGGTTGCTGCGCGTGCGCACCCCCTGGGGCCCGGGCTCGAACAGATCGTTGTGCTGACTGCCCAGCATGCGCGTCCCGGCGTAGCCGCTGCCCGACTCGAAGCCCTTGCACGCCGGCAGCGACAGCATCGCCTTGGCCAGATCGGCCTCTAGCTTGTCGAAGACCGGCGCCCCCAGGCCCGCAGGCACGCCTCGGGCCACGCAGCGAACCACGCCGCCGATCGTGTCCCCCTGGGCCCGCACCTGGCGAACCCGCGCCTCCATCGCGGCGGCCAGCTCCGGGTCGGGGCAGCGAACTGCGTTGGCCTCGACCTCATCGAGCGATGAGGGCTCGCCCTCGAACACCAGGTCCCCGATCGCCGAGGTCCAGCCCAGGATCGAGACCCCGAAGCCCGCGAGCACCTGCTTGGCGACCGCCCCCGCGGCGACCCGCGCCACCGTCTCGCGAGCGCTCGCGCGTCCACCCCCTTGCCAGTTCCTCAGCCCGTACTTGGCCTCGTAGGTGAAGTCCGCGTGGCTGGGCCGAACCAGGTGAGAGAACGGCGCGTAGGCCGAGGGGTCCGCGTCCTCGTTGCGCACCACCAGCGCGATCGATGTGCCCAGGGTCCGACCTTCGAAGAGCCCGCTGAGCACCTCGACCCGGTCGGGCTCCTTGCGCTGGGTCGAGATCGAGGACTGGCCGGGGCGCCGCCGGTTCAGCTCGGCCTGCACGGCGTCCAGATCCAGCTCGAGGCCGGGCGGGCAGCCCTCGACGATGGCGCCCAGGGCGCCGCCGTGGGACTCGCCGAAGGTGGTGACGCGAAACAGCCGGCCGAAGGAGGAACCCATACCCGGTGGCTATCTCGCCTCGAGAGCCCGGTCAGACCGCGGCCGCGCGGAACCAAGCAGCACGAGGCGCGCTGCGATGCCCAGCCACCATTGGTACAATAAGCATATTCACTTATCATATGCTTATTGTACCAATTTTGGGCGCCGCGCGTTCTCCCCGGTCAGCGCTATCGTTCGGCCATGTGCCGAAACATCCGCCCTCTCTTCAACTTCCAGCCGCCCGCCACCCCTGTCGAGGTCGGCGACGCCTCGCTTCAGTACGTGCGCAAGATCAGCGGTACGCGAAAGCCCAGCCAGGGAAACCAGGCCGCCTTCGATCAGGCCGTGGCCGACATCGCCGAGGCCACCCAGCGACTGCTCGACAGCCTGGAGACCAGCGCGCCCCCCAAGGACCGCGAGGTCGAGGCCGCCAAGGCCCGCGCCAAGTGGCAGAAGCGCCCGCGGGGATGAGCGGCGTGGCCCTGGCCCGGTCCGGTGATTAATCCGGGGCCCCCGCGAGGAAGCCATGCTCAAGAACGTCCGCCGCACCCACACCTGCGGCCAGCTTCGCGCCGAAGACATCGGCCAGACCGTCCTCCTCCAGGGCTGGGCACACTCGGTCCGTGACCTCGGCGGCGTCTGCTTCCTGAACCTGCGGGACCGCAGCGGCCTGGTCCAGATCACCATCGACGAGCGCTGCGCCCCGTCGGTGCTGACCGACGCCCAGAGGGTGCGTCAGGAGTACGTGATCGAGGTCCAGGGGCAGGTCGTCGAGCGCGCTCGACCCAACGCCAAGATGCCCACCGGGCGGGTCGAGATCCTGGCCACCGCCGTGACCATCCTGAACCGCACCGAGCCGCTGCCCTTCGCCATCGAGGGCGGCGAGGCCCACGAGGACACCCGCCTCAAGTACCGCTTCCTGGACCTGCGCCGCCCCAGCCTCCAGGCCAAGCTCATCGCTCGCCACCGCGCGGCCCAGGCGGCCCGCCGCTACCTGGACGAGCTCGGCTTCCTCGAGATCGAGACGCCTATCCTCAACCGCAGCACCCCCGAGGGCGCCCGCGACTACCTCGTGCCCAGCCGCGTGCACCCCGGCCAGTGGTACGCGCTGCCGCAGAGCCCCCAGATCTTCAAGCAGATCCTGATGGTCGCGGGCATCGACCGCTACATGCAGATCACGAAGTGCTTCCGGGACGAGGACCTGCGCGCCGACCGCCAGCCCGAGTTCACCCAGATCGACCTCGAGATGAGCTTCTGCACCAGCGCCACCGTGATGGAGATGGCCGAGGGCGTGGCCCGCAGCATGTGGCAGGCCGTGCGCGGCGAGGACATCGGCGAGGTGCCCCAGCTCTCCTACGCGGACGCCATCGAGCGCTACGGCGTCGACAACCCCGACCTGCGCTTCGCGATGGAGCTGGGCGACTTCACCCACGCCGTGTCGGCCAACGAGTCCACGGTCATCCAGGGCGGCCTGGCCGAAGGCGGCGTCTGCAAGGCGCTGGTGGTCAAGGAGCAGCAGCCCTCGCGCAAGGTGCTGGACACCTGGACCGAGTTCGTCCGTCGCTACGGCATGGGCGGGCTGCTCTGGGCCAAGGTCACCGACGGCGGCTGGACCGGCCCCGGCGGCAAGTTCCTGTCCGAGGACGAGCAGGCCACCATGGCTGGCACTCTCGGCGCCGAGGCCGGAGACACCGTGCTCATCGGCTTGGGTCAAGCCAAGCACGTGAACCCAGGCCTGGGTCGTCTGCGTCGGCACATCGGCCTCGAGCTGGGCCTGGCCAAGCCCGGCGAGTTCAAGTTCTGCTGGATCCACACCTTCCCGAACTTCGAGTGGGACGAGGACAACGAGCGCTGGGGCAGCACCCACCACCCGTTCACGAGCCCCGTGCTCGAGCAGGTCGAGCTCTTCGGCACCGGTCGCGAGGCCGAGATCATGAGCGACGCCTACGACCTGGTCTGCAACGGCTACGAGATCGCCGGGGGCAGCATCCGTATCCACGACTCCGAGATCCAGAGCAAGGTCTTCACGGCGCTGGGCATCGACGCGGAAGAGGCCGAGCAGCGCTTCGGCTTCCTGCTGCGCGCCCTGCGGCACGGGGCGCCCCCGCACGGCGGCATCGCCTTCGGCTTCGACCGCTGCCTGATGCTGCTGACCGAGACGGACAACATCCGCGACGTCATCGCCTTCCCCAAGACGACCAAAGCGCAGGACCTGATGGCCGAGGCTCCCAACCTCGTGGACGCGGTTCAGCTGGCCGAGCTGTCGGTCAAGAACACCGTCTGATCGATCACAGACCGACCAACCTGACAAACGGCGTACCCGGGTCAGGATGCGACCTGTGTCACATGGCCCACACCCGCTCGGGGGTTAGGAACCGGCCGTGAGCCGCTTCGCCGTCGAGACCCGTGACCTCTCCCGCCGCTTTGGCCGGCGGTGGGCGCTGGCCCGCATCAACATCCAGGTCGAGCCGGGCGAGCGCTTCCTGATCGTGGGCAGCAACGGCTCGGGCAAGACGACGCTGCTGCGCATCCTGTCGACCGTGTTGGATGCCACGCACGGCGATCTGCTGCTCTTCGGACAGCCTCCCGGCCGGGACCCCAGCTGGACGCGCGCCCAGCTGGGCCTGCTGTCCCACCTGCACAACGTGTACAGCGATCTGAGCGGCCCCGAGAACATCCGCGTCTTCCTGCGCCTGCTGGGGCGCGGCGACGAGCCCGTGGAGCCCTGGTTCGAGCGCGTCGGCCTCGAGGTCCGGCCCGACCCGGTGCGCAGCTACTCGGCGGGCATGATGAAGCGCCTGTCCTTCGCGCGGCTGCTCTCCCAGAAGCCCCAGCTGGCCCTGATCGACGAGCCCTATGGACAGCTCGACCCCGCCGGCTTCGGCTTCGTGGACGAGCTGCTCACGGACCTCTCCGAGTCCGGCACCACCGTCGTGGTCGCCAGCCACCAGGTCGACCGCGCCCGCATGCTCTGCCAGCGCGCCATCCTGCTGGACCAGGGTCAGCTCCGCTGGGAGGGCCCGGCCGTCGACGTCGCGCGGGCCTGGGGGGCGCTGCACGGATGATCTTCCGACAGGCCATCGAGATCTTCCGCAAGGACCTGCTCATCGAGTGGCGAGGCAAGGCTCGCTTCGTGGCGCTGGCCGTCTTCGCGGCCACCATCCTGCTGATGATGAGCTTCGCCATCGGCCCCAACAACAAAGAGCTGCAGGCCCACGCCTCGGGCTACATCTGGATCGCGGTGCTGCTGACCTCGACCCAGCTGCTCGCCGGCAGCTTCCAGAGCGAGACCGAGGGCGGCGCGCTCGAGGGCCTGCGCCTGCTGCCGGTCTTCCCGCCCTCGCTGTTCTACGGCAAGGCCATCGCCAACTGGCTGTTCCTGGTGCTGCTGGTCGTCCTGGTCCTGCCGCTGTCCTTCGCGCTCTTCGACCTGAGCATCCAGGGCTCCTACGGGCTGCTCGCCCTGGTCATCCTGCTCGGAACCGCCGGGGTGGCCGCCCCCGGCACCCTGTACGCCGCGCTCACCGCACGAGCGCCGGCCCAACAGCTTATGTTGCCTCTCCTGCTCTTTCCGCTCCTCGTCCCGACGCTGCTCGCCGCGGTCAAGGTCACAGCGCTGGTGTTCGTCGGCGACCCCATGGGTCAGGCCGGCGGCTGGCTGGGTCTGCTGGCCTGCTTCGATGTCGTCTTCTGGATGTTCGGCGGAGTCCTGTTCTGGAAACTGGTGGAGTCATGAACGACAAGCTCTGGTTCGTGCCTCTCGTCCTCGGCCTCGTCGCCCTGGCCGTGGCCCACTACGGGGGCCTGGTCATGGCACCGACAGAGGCCATGATGGGCGAGGTCGGGCGCATCATGTACGCGCACGTGCCCACCGCCTGGACGGGCATGCTGATGGGCCTGGTGGCCTTCGTCTTCGCGTGCGGCAGCCTGGCCACCAGCAAGGACGGCTGGGACATCGGCACCCACGCCTCGGTCGAGGTCGCCACGCTGCTCTGCACGCTGCTTTGCATCCAGGGGGCGCTCTGGGCCAAGCCCACCTGGGGCGTCTACTGGGACTGGGACCCGCGCCTGACCAGCACCGCCATCCTGGTGCTCAGCTTCGCCGGCGTGCTCATCCTGCGGGCCCTGGTCCACGACCAGGGCAAGCGCCGCATCGTCACCGGCGTGACCACCATCCTGGCCTTCGTGAACGTGCCCATCACGTACTACAGCGTGAAGTGGTGGAACACGCTGCACCAGGACATGAGCAGCGGCTCCAGCATCGCGGACGAGTTCAAGTGGTCGCTCTACCTGGGCTGGCTGGCCATGATGCTCATCGCCGTCGGCCTGGTCGGGCTGCGCTCCGCGGGCCTGATGGCTCGCCTTCGCCGGGAGCACGGCGAGACCGCGCTGCCCAAGGCCAAGCAGAAGATCGAGCTGCTCGCCGAAAAGGGAGGTGCCTGATGCAGCCCGCACTCGACGGCGTGGTCCAGGGCGGCGAGGGCTTCGTCTACGCGGTCTACGCCCTCACCTGGCTGACCATCCTGGGCTACACGGCCTTCGTCCTCTTGACCCGGGGTCCCCGATGAGCGACAAGCCCTCGGACTCCAGCTCCAACGCTGGACCGATCTTCCTCGTAGGCGCCCTGGCCGTGGCCGGGACTGCGCTCGGCGTCGTCTTCTTCGCCGCGGACGAGATGGGTGAGTCCATCACCTACTTCTGGGATCCAACCCAGGTCGTCGAGGCCGGCTCGGCCGCCATCGGCCCGGACATCCGCCTCGGCGGGATGGTCCAGGCCGGCAGCCTGACCTGGAACGAGTCCGACCAGGTCGTCACCATGACGGTCACGGACAACGAAAACAGCCTGTCGGTGCGCTGCGAGGGCGCGCCCCCGCAGATGCTGCGCGAGGGCATCGGGGTAGTCGTCGAGGGCACCATGACCGAGGCGGGCACCTTCGACTGCGACCGCCTCCTGGTCAAGCACTCCAACGAGTACAAGGCCGCCACCGAGGACATGACGGCCGAGGAGCGCAAGGCGCTCTACAAGACCGTCGAGGGCTACGAAGGCCTGTGATCAGCCTCCTCGGACGCACGCTCGTCCTGCTGGCTCTGGGGGCCGCGGCCGTCGGCGCCGGAGCCGGCCTCCTGGGCGGCTACCGCAAGAGCCTGGACGCCCTGAAGCTGGCCCGCTGGATGGCCTACCTGACCGGCGCGGCCTTCATCGCCGCGACGCTGCTGATGGAGGTCGCGCTCATCACGCACGACTTCAGCGTCAGCTACGTCGCCAAGGTCGGCAGCCTGTCCACGCCGCTTCCGATCACCATCGTCTCGCTCTGGTCCAGCCTTGAGGGCAGCATCCTGTACTGGGGCTGCGTGCTGGGCAGCAGCCTGGTGGTCTTCGCCTGGACCAGCCGCAAGGCCGACCCCGAGCACAGCAGCTACGCCATGGGCGCGCTCATGGCCGTGGTCGTGTTCTTCGGCCTCCTCGTCGCGGGCGTCGGCAACCCCTTCGTGCCGACCGACCTGCCCATCCCTCTGGACGGGCCCGGTCCCAACGCGCTGCTGCAGAACCACGTCCTGATGATCCTGCATCCGCCGGCGCTGTACATGGGCTACGTCGGCATGGCCATCCCCTTCGCCATGGCCATCTCGGCCCTGCTGGCGGGGCGGCTGGACGCGCGCTGGATGCGCTCGCTGCGGCGCTGGACGATGTTCGCGTGGGCCTGGCTGACCCTGGGCATCCTGCTGGGCGGCT
>CALGIB010000254.1 GCA_937915955.1 uncultured Pseudomonadota bacterium | reverse complement strand
ACCAGGGGCACGCCCGGCTGCCAGCCCGCCGCGAACAGGCAGGCGGTGGCGAGGTTCTCGCGCATCGGTGCCTTGGCGGTGGCCTGGCGCCAGCCCCGCTTGTGGAGCAGGCCGCCGGCGTCGACCGAGAGCGTGGCCAGCTTGCCGTCGACGCGCACGTGCACCTCGAGCGGGTGCCGAGGGGGCCGACCCCGGTGCCCGGGGCCGCGCAGGGCGTCCTTGATCGCCAGGCCGACCTTCTTGCCGATGACGTCGGTGCGCCCCAGCCTGGATCGGGTCGAGGTGACCTTGATCTCGAGGGGCTGACCGGGCAGCGCGAAGGCGCGCCAGTCCAGCTTCTTCGCCTCGCCGTGCAGCTGCTGCAGGGAGCTCGCCGGCACCGTGCCGACGCGCACCCGGACCCTCCCGGCGCTGCGGCTCCAGAGGCAGATGCCGGCGGCGTCCACCAGGTCGCCCTCCAGCTCGCAGCCGCCCTCGAGCTGCTCGACGTCGCGGCCAAGCATCAGGCGGAGCTCCTCGGCGAGCACGAACTCCAGGCCCGGGGCGATCGAGGTGAAGATCTTCATCCGAGCAGGGTCCTCTCCTGCTTGCCGGCCAGGTCCCGGGTCCGTCGAGCCAGCTGCCGGTAGCCCGACCGCTCGGCGGCCTCGGCGGCCTCGGCCAGGCGGGTCCGGCAGTCCTGGTGGGCGAAGCCGGAGCTCTCGATCAGGCGCTCGGCCAGGGACAGGTCGGCGCTGAAGGCCTGCCAGTCGCCGAGGAAGGCGTGGCTGGGCAGGCGGAAGGCCGCCAGGCCGCCGAGCAGGTAGAGCCAGCCGGCCTCCTCGAGCCCGGCGGCGGACTCGTGCAGCAGCGCCAGCGCCTGCGCGTGCTCGCCCCTGTCCTGCAGCGTCAGCGCGAGGTTCAGCTCGGCGACGTGGACGTCGGGTGAGCCGGCCTGGGCGAAGTTGCTCCTGGCGTCCCGGTAGTAGCGCTCGGCCTCGTCCAGCCGACCCCGCTTCCGGGCGACCTCGCCCAGCGAGTTCAGCGCGCCGCCCTCGCCGTGACGGACGCGCTCGCGGGCGTAGATCTCCCGGGCCTTGCGCGCGACCTCTTCGGCCTGGTCCAGCTGGTCGAGCTGCACCAGCACGTTGGCCCTGGCCATGCTGGCGCCGGCCTCGCAGAGCCCGTCCCGGGCGGACAGGGCGAAGGTGATGGCGCGGCCCAGCAGGTCGTCGGCGTGCTTGAGCTCGCCCACGCCCTGGGCGGCCAGGCCCTGCATCCACCAGCATCGGGCGGCCTGGCCGGCGTCGTCCAGCTCCAGCGCTATGCCCAGCGCCTGCTCGATCGACTCCAGGCCCTGCTCGGTCCGACCCTGCTTGACCTCCAGGCTGCCCAGCTCTCTGAGCGCGATGCACTCGTGCCGGCGCCAGCCGTGGGCTCGGGCCTCGAACAGCAGGCCCTCGTGCAGCGCCCGCTCGGTGTCGACGTCTCCGCCGAGCAGGGCCAGCGCTCCCCGCTCCACCCGTCCGTCTCCACGGCGCTCGTCGTCCAGCGGGATCCGGGCCTGCTGCAGCGCCTGGTCGTGCAGATCCAGGAGCCTGCCGGAGCCGCGCACGTCGCCGGTGGCTCGCAGCTCCTGGGCGCCGATCAGCAGGGGACGGAGGGCCTCGGTGGGGCGGTCCGAGGCCAGCAGGTGCAGGGCGTAGCGCTCGTCCACGCCGAACCCGAGCTGCTCGCCGAGCATCTCCGCGCAGGCGGCGTGGTGGGCCTCTAAGCGACCGCGCCGTCGGGCCTCCATCAGCAGCGTCTCCCGCAGCATGCCGTGCACGAAGGTCCAGCCCTTGGGCTGGTCGCGGGCCAGGTTGCGCTCGCGGATGAGCTCGCCGAGCTCGGGCGAGGGTCGGAGCGCGCGGTGGGCGACGGCCTCGGCCCACTCGTCCTCGTCGACCTGCACGCCCAGGGTGGCGGCCAGCTCCAGCGCCAAGCGGTCATCCTCGGGTCGGCCCGAGCAGAGGCGGTCCACGACCGAGGCCCAGAGGCTGCGCAGGTCGTCGGGCAGGGCCAGGTCCGCGCCCTCGCGCAGCACGAAGCCGCTGGGGCTGGGACGGAGCAGGCTGCGCTGGACCCAGTCCCCGACCAGCTCGACGGCGAACAGGGGGTTCCCGCCGATGCGGTCCTGCACGCGCTGGACGAGCTTGGGGTGGAGGCTGAGCATCTGGCGGACCAGCTCGCCCGACTCCTCGTGCGAGAGCGGACCGACGCGCAGCTCGGCGGCCCCGGGGTGGGCCAGCAGCTCGGACAGCAGCGCCTGGGCCCGGGGGCGCTCGGCCAGGCCCTCCTCCTGGACCGTGACGATGATGAGCTGCGGAGCCCCGGCGAGCAGGGAGTCCAGGGCCCAGGCCAGGCTGTCCTCGCCCCACTGAGCGTCGTCGATCCAGACGATGGCGAGCTCGGAGAGGGCCCTGCGGACCAGCTCGTTGCGCTCCCTCGGCTGCAGGCGGGCCTGTCCCTCGAGCCAGCCGGCCAGCACAGGGTCCTGCACCTGCTCGACCAGCTCGACGCCGGACAGGCCCATGGAGCGGGTCGATCGTCGGACCAGCGGCGCCAGTCCGTGGCGAGGTCCAGGGTGCGCCCCGTGCAGCGCCCGGGCCACCGACAGCCCGCCCAGCTCGTGGGCGCGCGTGCAGGTCCATGCGGCCAGCCGGCTCTTTCCGGTCCCGGCGGCGCCCCGGAGCACCACGACGCGGGCCTGACCCTCGATGCTCTCGCCGAGCGACTCCCAGAGCAGATCGCGGTGGGGCTCGCGGCCGACGAAGGGGGGCGGCCTCAGCGCCAACAGGCCCAGCCCGGCCCCGGCCAGGCGGCCTCGGGGACGCCGGCCCGCCTCGCGCCAGTCCTCGGGCAGCGGCACCGGGTCCCAGCGCTTCAGGTCCACGGGCTCGAGCTCGACCTCGGGCACGGTCTGCTCGCGCTCGGAGAGGGGGTCCTGTATGCCGAAGCGCCAGCTGCCCTCGGCGTCACCCAGCTCGTGCAGCATGGCGGCGGCGTGGGCGGCGCTGGGGGGGCGGTCCTCGGGCAGCTTGGCCATCAGGCTGTTGATCCAGGACTGCAGGTCGCTGGGGACGGGGGCCTCGGCCGGGAGCGGCGGCACCGGGAGCTGGATGTGGCCCGGCACGGCGTACTGCATCTTGCTGCCGAAGGGCGGCTTGCCAGCCACCAGGGTCCAGGCCACGCAGCCCACCGCGTAGAGATCCGCCTGGGGACCGAACTTGCGCCACTCCCCGCGCAGCTGCTCGGGGGCCATGTAGGCGGGGGTGCCGGCGCTGGCCCGGTCGGCGCTGCTGGGCTCGAGCAGGGCCTGGGCCAGGCCGAAGTCGGTGAGCACCAGGTCGCCGCCCTGCACGAGCAGGTTGCCGGGCTTGATGTCTCGATGGACCATGCCGCGGGCGTGGGCGTGGCCGAGCGCGTCGAGCAGCTGCAGCAGGACTCGACGCAGCAGCGCCCAGTTCAGGCGACCCTGGCGCTTGGACAGCGTGCCGCCCTCGCAGAGCTCCATGGCCAGCCAGGGGGCGCCGGGTCGGAAGGGGGTGTCGGCGGCCTCTCGGCGCCCGACCGTGCCGTGCTCGTAGAGGCGGATGACGTTGGGGTGGTCGAGTCGAGCGACGGCCCGCACCTCGCTCCGGAAGGCCTGGACCACCGCCGGCTTCTCCGACTCGACGTGCGTCAGCACCTTGAGCGCGAGCTCCTCGCCGGAGCTGTGTCGGGCGCGCCAGACCTCGGCCAGGGCGCCCCGGCCCAGGACCTCGGTCAGCGTGAACGGTCCGACGGTGAGCACGTTAGAGGCCGCCTTTGCGAGGTCATCATGGGCTATCACGCCATCATCACGGGGGCCTCGGCCGGCATCGGCGCCTCCCTGGCCCGGGAGCTGAGCTCCCGAGGCTACTCGGTGGGCCTGCTGGCGCGGCGCGCCGAGCCTCTCGAGGCCTTGGCCGAGGAGCTCAACGCCGGCGGTGGTCAGGCCGCCTGGCGGACCGCCGACGTCACGGATCGCGAGGGCCTGGGGGAGGCGGTCGCCGAGCTCGAGGCGGAGCTCGGGCCCTGCGAGCTGATGGTCGCCAACGCCGGCGTCATCGGCCTCCAGTTCGCCGACACCTTCGACGGGGGCGAGGTCGCCCGCATCATGGACGTCAACTTCAACGGGGTCGTCTACTCCATCGAGGCCGTGCTGCCGGGCATGCTCGAGCGTGGTCGGGGCCAGCTGGTCGCGATCAGCTCGGTCGCGGGCTTCCGCGGCCTGCCGACCTGGTCGGCCTACAGCGCCAGCAAGGCGGCGGTGAGCACCTTCATGGAGGCCATGCGGGTGGAGCTCGGGCCCCGCGGCATCGCCTGCACCACGGTGCAGCCGGGCTTCATCGACACCGACCTGGTCAAGGGCAACAAGAACCCCATGCCCTTCCTGCTGACCCCCGAGGAGCTGTCTCGGCGGGTAGCCGGGGCCATCCAGGGGCGCGCCGGCGAGTTCACCGTGCCCTGGCAGATGAAGGGCCTGATGTGGCTGACGCGCCGGCTGCCGAACTGGCTCTACGACAGGGTGATGTACAGCAGCGTGCCCAAGAGCCGGCGCGGCCCCAAGCCATGAGGGTCGTCCTGTTCGGCGCCACCGGCATGATCGGCAAGGCGGCGCTGCTGGAGTGCCTGGACGAGCCACCGTCGAGGTGGGCGCGGGTCAAGGGCGAGGCCGAGCGCGACCTGCTCGCGCTGCCCGCCCTGAGGAGCCTGATCCCCAGCCAGGTCACCGACTCGGTGCGGCTCGGGAAGGCGCTGATCCGGGTGGCCTGCGACGGGCACGAGCTGATCTACGTCGAGAACGCCGACATCAACCTCATCGGCGCCTGAGCCGGACGGGAGGCCGCATGACCCGCATCGAAGAGCTCGCCCAGACCCAGCTGGACGCCTACAACCGGGCCGACCTGGACGCCTTCTGTGCCTGCTACCACCCCAACGTGCTCATGCTCGAGGGCGAGGAGCCGGGCGCGGAGGGCATCGAGGCCTTCCGCGAGCGCTACGCCGCGATGTTCGAGCGCGGAAGCTTCGGCGCCAAGGTGCCTGCGAGGCTGGTCCACGGCGATCACTGCGTGGACGAGGAGCTCTGGTGGCGCCTGGATCCCGGGACCGAGGAGCTGAGCCAGGGGCGCCTGCTGGTGCGCGACCTCATCGGCGTCGTGCAGTTCCTCGGCTGACCGGCCGCTGGTCCGGCGCTGGACCGAGGGCGGCTCAGCCGGCCTTCTTGTTCGCCTTGGGCTTCTTCGCGGGCATCGTCGCGGTGTGCTCCAGCGCCTCGAGCGCCCAGGCGGCGTGCTCCTCGGCGCTGGCGGTCAGGTCGCTGAAGACGTACTCCTTCCAGGGTCGGCCTGGCATGGGCTCGAAGGGGCCGACACCCTGGACCTCGCAGAGCTCGACCAGGCGCTCGGCCGGCAGCCGAAAGGTCAGCCCGCCGGAGAACGTGCCGAAGAACATGTTGCCGTTCACGAAGCCGGCGGGGTGGCCGAACATCTTCTTGGGCACCGCGCGGTGGTCCTTGGGCAGGGCGGCCTCGAACGCGGCGACGGCTTCGGGTGTGACCTTCACGGGGTCTCCTTGGAGGGGGGAGGAGGGAGCGTAGTCGGTGAGCTCCGGCAGGCCCGCGGCGCCATCGACGGGCGCGCGGCCCCCGGTGCAGGCCCGGGTGCTGCGTCGAGTCCTGGCCTGTGCCCGATCGACAGCGCCTGTCGGCCTCCAGCAGCCGCTGTCGATCGGAGACCGCCAGGCTCAGCCCTTGGCGGCGGGCGTGATCAGACCGAAGTGCACGCCCGTGGGGTCGGCGGCCACGACCATGCGGCCCACGCCGGGCATGTCCATGATGTCGCCCATGACCTGACCGCCGTGGTTCTTGACCCGCGCGGCGGCCGCGTCGACGTCGTCGATCTGGACCCAGTTCAGCCAGAAGCTCGGAGCGCCGGCCTGCATGCCGGGCATCGCACCGGCGGCCATGTCCTGGCCCACCTTGAGCAGCTTGTAGGTCATGCCGTTGGGCATGGGCATGTCCGCGATCTCGAAGCCGGCGACCGCCTGCAGCCAGGCGACGTCCGCGTCCAGGTCAGAGCTGTGCAGCTCGGTCCAGTGGATGGAGCCCGCGCCGCCGGGGTGGTTGTGGGAGGTGCCCTCGTCGGCCTCGTGGAAGAGGGTGAACACGGCGCCGCTGGCGCTGGCGACCACGCTGAAGCGACCGGGGGGGATGTCGGTCGGGGGCACGATGACCCGGCCGCCGTTGGCCGCGGCCGAGGCCGCGCCGGCGTCCACGTCGGTGACGCGCAGGTAGGCGTTGATGTGCCCGGGCTCGCCCATGCTCGGGGCGCGCAGGTGGGCAAAGGGGACGCCACCGGCCGTGAACATCGTCGCTTCCTCGTCGCCCATCTGCATGGTCTCGACGCCCCAGCCACACACCTCGGTGAAGAAGGCCTGGGTCTTGGCGGTCTCGGCGCTGATGACGCCGTACCAGCAGAACTTGTTGTTGGCGAAAGCCATGGTCGTTTCCTGTCTTCGGGGTTTTCTACGGGGAGTGCGCTGGCCTCTTACCAGCCTGTGTCCGAAGGCTCGACGATCCTCCTGACAGGAATCGACAGCAGCAGCCCTGTGCCCTGCTGACAGAAACTGTCAGCAGCCCCCCGAGGAGTTCCCCTGCGCCACCTGCTGTCGATGCTGATGCTGGGCTGTTCGAGCCTGGCGGGCCAGGACTCGGGGTCGACCCCGGAGCCGCCGCAGTTCGACGTCACGGCGGTGGTCGCGGTGGGGCCGGACTGCGATCAGCCCGAGGTCTGCGACGGCCTGGACCAGGACTGCGACGGCGAGATCGACGAGGGCGTGGCGCCAGGCTGGTTCCTGGATCAGGACGGCGACGGCTACGGGGCGGGCGAGGCCGTGCTGGCCTGTGAGGCCCCGGCGCAGCACGTGGCCCAGGACGGCGACTGCCAGGACGCGGACGCCGGGGTCCATCCGGGCGCCGTGGAGCTCTGCGACGGCGTCGACCAGGACTGCGACCCCGGCACCGTCGAGGCCGGCCTGGCCAGCTTCGAGGGCGAGGACGTCAGCGACCGGCTGGTCGGGCTGACCCTGGAGACGCCGGGCACCCTCTCGATCTGCGAGGGCACGCTTGCGGTGGAGCTGTCCATCGAGAGCCAGGTGGACCTGGTGCTCCGCGAGGCTCTGCTCGAAGGCCGGGTCGAGGTGCGGGGCCAGCTCACCGCCAAGGACCTGCCCCTGACCGGCGCGCTGGTCTGCTCCTCGGGGCGCGTAGACCTGGACGCCGGCCGCGTCACCGAGGTCCACCTCTCGGGCGGGTGCCTGCTCGAGGCCCGCTCGCTCCTGGTCGACGGCGAGGCCCCGGCGCTGGTCGTGGACGCCGCCAGCGCCCGGGTCGTCGGCGGGCGGATCCAGGGCGGCCAGGTCAAGGGCGGCGGCTTGCTGGTGCTGGAGGAGAGCGTGCTGCTCGAGGGCGTGGCGCTGGGGAACACCTCGACGCTGGAGTGTCTCGGGACCACGACCTCGGACGAGCAGGGCTTCGTCGGCGGGATCATCGACGCGCAGCGCGAGGGGGCCCTGCTGCTGGCGACCGACTGCGACTTCGACGGCGCCGAGCTGTCCTGGCAGGGCCAGAGCTACACGCCCGACCTCGACGAGAGCCTGGTCTGCGAGGACGACGGCTGCTTTCGGCCCGAGGACACCTGGACCCTGGGCGGCTCGGGCGAGAGCGAGGACGTGCCCGAGGGCGAGGTCTTCGGTGACCTGATCCTCGTCGACACCGACGCCCGGCTGGACAGCTTCGAGGTCTACGCCCAGGGCGCCAGCGCCAGCTGCTCGATCGACTTCTGGGTGCTCTCGGGGCCGGACCGGACGGGCCCCTGGGTGCTGGAGTGGAGCGGCTCGGGCAGCCTGGGCACGGCGAAGTTCTGGTACCCCAGCCCGGGGATCGGTCTCCACCTGGACCCGGGCTCGGTCTACGCGCTGGCCTGGCGGCCGGACTGCAGCTCGACCACGCGCTGGTTCGACGACACGGCGGCCGCGGTCACCGACGCGGGCATCGGCGAGGGCGTCGGCGTCGTCGAGAGCGCCGAGGCCCCGGCCACGGGGTGGTCGGCCACGGACTCGGGCTCGCGGTCCAGCTTCTACACGCGCGTGAACGCCAGCCTGGAGCTCTGAGGGCGATCGGGCCGAGACGAGGTCCAGCCTCGAGGCGATCGTGGGGACAAGAGCTCCGAGGTCGCGCCCACTTCGAAGGCACGAATCTGGCGGCGGACTGAGCCTGTCCAGGCCTGCAGACCGGGCCGGTTCGGTTAGGGGAGTCGCCTCTCCCGAACCGCATCCCGGAGTCCACGATGATCGACGTTTCCGCCATCGAGAAGGTCTACGCCCGCGCCTCTGAGCGCGCCCATATCGGCCGCAGCCGCCTCGGCCGCCCCCTGACCCTCGGCGAGAAGATCCTCTTCAACCACCTGGTCGATCCGCAGGGCGCCGAGTTCAAGCGGCGGACCAGCTTCCTGGACCTGAAGATCGACCGCGTCGCCATGCAGGACGCCACCGCTCAGATGGCGCTGCTCCAGTTCATGGTCGCCGGGAAGGACGAGGTCGCGCTGCCCAGCACGGTGCACTGTGACCACCTGATCCGCGCCTACCAGGGCGCCGAGGACGACCTGGCCGTCGCCAACGACGAGAACAAGGAGGTCTTCGACTTCCTGCACAGCGTCTCGGCCCGCTACGGCCTGGGCTTCTGGAAGCCGGGCGCGGGCATCATCCACCAGGTGGTGCTCGAGAACTATGCCTTCCCTGGCGGCATGATGATCGGCACGGACAGCCACACGGTGAACGCGGGCGGGCTGGGCATGATCGCCGTCGGCGTCGGGGGCGCTGACGCGGTGGACGCCATGGTCGGCATGCCCTGGGAGGTCCTCAACCCCGGCTTCATCGGCGTGAAGCTGACGGGTCACCTCAACGGCTGGGCCAGCGCCAAGGACGTCATCCTCAAGGTCTGCGAGATCCTGACGGTCAAGGGCGGCACCAACCACATCGTCG
>CALGIB010000253.1 GCA_937915955.1 uncultured Pseudomonadota bacterium | reverse complement strand
AGCCTGCTATCGGCGCCGCGGCACCCAGGTCGTGCCGAGCCAGACCCCGTAGTGCTCCTTGATCCGGCAGGCCCCCTCGAGCACGCCCGAGGGGTCCTCGATCTGGCAGCCCACGCCCGCGTCGATGCGCACCCCGGGCCGCCAGTCCATGGGCAGCGGCGGGCTCTCCAGCGACGCCACCACCGAGACCTGCGAGACCGCGTCCTCGCCGAAGACGTGCCGCTCCCCGCGGACCCCCAGCGCCACCGGGCTGAGGATCTCGGCCGTCCAGCTCGACCGCGTGGTGCCGCTCAGCAGCCCGGGCTCGAGGCCCGGCGCGAAGGTCCGGCTGGCCACCCAGGACTGGGGCGTCGCCGAGAGCTGCAGCCCGCCCAGGCTCAGCGCTCGACCCGCCAGCTCGCTCGAGGTCGCCCCCCGGCCGTGCCGCACCGTCATCGAGGTCCCCAGCCAGCCCAGACCGAGCCCGAGCGAGCCGTCGGCCAGGGTCCAGCTCTTGCTGCCGCTGCTGCCCAGCTGCAGGTCGCCCTCGCCCGAGAGCGCCAGCCAAGAGCGCCCCCAGTACAGGCGCTCGCCGACCTCCAGCCGCGCGAAGCCGGCCGCGTGGTCCAGCGCCGGACCCCGAGCCGCCCAGGCGCCGCCTCGCAGCTCCACGGCCCCTCCGTCCCAGGCCTCCGACAGGCTCAGCCCGCCCTCGCCGCCGACGTGCCGCTGACCCCAGGCGTCGTTGGCCAGGAAGCCCTGCACCCACACGGGGGTCCGAGGGGCGTAGGTCGCCGCGCGCACCGAGGCCGCGGCCACGCCCGATGCGTCCCAGGCCACCAGGCCCAGCAGCTCCCCTCGCCCGGCCGGATCCGTGACCTGCAGGCCCGGGCCGAGGGTCCAGCCCTGGTGGCTCAGCGAGACCTCGCCGATCAGCCCCAGCCGAGGCAGCCCCGGGCGGTAGCGCCCCGGCGACACCGGCGCGGCCTGGGGAGGCTCGGGGGCCTGGGGCAGGTCTCGGGCCACGAACTCCGCGGAGTCGAGCTCCGAGGCCGCGAGGTGATGCAGGTCCAGCCCGTCCGGGTTCGCGGACAGGAAGAACAGGCCCGAGCCGTCCGGGCGCATCGCGGGGTTCAGCGCCCCCGTCACCCGGTGCACGAGCACGGTCGGCGCCGAGCCGTCCACCGGCAGGCGGAGCACCCGGTCCCCCGTCGAGATGAGCACCGCCGCGCCGTCCGGCGTCCAGCTCGGCCCGCTGGGGGTCTCGCCCGAGGGGAAGGCCAGGACCGCCTCGGCCCCCCCGGCCAGCTCGCGCAGCACCACCTGCCAGCCCAGCGCCGGCTGGTTGCGCAGGTAGACCACCCGCTGCCCGCGGGGATCGACGCGGGGGCTGTCGTGCACCAGCGTCACGTCGGGCTCGGTGATCGGGACCACCTCGCCCGAGTCCAGCAGGATCAGCACGAGCTGCGAGTCGCCCCACTGCGTGCGCACCCCGACGGCCTGGCGCGTGCCGGGGATGGGGTCGGCCTGCTGCACGGCCTGACCTCGGGTCACCCGCCGCTCGGTCCCCTCCACCGGGTCCCACTCGAAGATCTCGGGGTGCAGCTGGCCGCCGTCGTCGGTCACCCAGCTCGTGAAGATCAGCGTGTCCTGCCAGGTCCAGCGCAGGTGGCTGGCCGAGCGCGAGGGACGGATCCGCCTCGCGTCCTCCTCGGGCAGGAACACGCGCGGCTGCACGATCGGCACGTCCACCGGGTCCTCCTCGAGCCGCTCCGCGTCGGCCTCGACCCAGTCCTCGCGGGCCTGGTCGTCCTGCCCCGAGCCGATCACGACCAGGCGGCTGCTCCAGCCGCTGCGGTCCAGGTAGGCCAGCTGGCTGCCATCCCGGGACAGCACCGGGGCGCCCGTGGTCTCGCTCAGCTGGATCCAGCGCGAGTCGTCCTCGTCCCCCCGCTCGGCGCCCACGACCTCGGCGGTCAGCTCCGCCACGAAGCGCATGTAGAGCAGCTCGGGGTCCTGGCCGAAGACCGCGACGAAGGCGTCCTCGAAGCTGCGCAGCTCGCGGGCCGACATGGCCGTCCAGAGCTGCTCCAGGCTGCCCTCGCCCTGGCGGCCCTCGAGCCACTCCAGGTAGGCCGAGCCCACCAGGTAGGCGTAGCTCATGCCGTTCCAGCGCATCGACAGGTTGAGCTCGCCGTAGCTCGGCATGGCGCCGCTGCGGGCCAGCGTCGCCAGGAAGACCCGGCGCCCCGTGGAGTTCGGCCGCCCCCAGCCCGTCAGCTTGCCCTCGATCACGGTCGCGTAGCCCTCGGCGACCCAGCGCGGAGACTTGCGCGCGACCGGGCCGTAGCCGATCGTCCAGCGCCCCAGGCCGGCGGCCGGGTGCCTGGAGGGGATCAGCAGGTGGACCTGGTGGGCGTCCTCGTGGGTGATCAGGTCCTCGTGCCAGCTGCGGTAGTGGCCCAGGACCGAGTCGGCGGGCGGCGGGCTGGCGTAGAGCCCCATGCGCGGCCGGCGCAGATGCGGCATCGCCCAGCCGTTGGCCATCGTCATGGGATCCATGACCACCACCTCGATCTGGACCTCGGGGCTGTACCCGATGGCCTCGGCCGTGTTGGCGCGGATCGCCTCGGCCTGAGAGGCCGCCTGGAGCGCCCAGGCCTCGGCCTGAAGCGGGTAGTGGAAGCGGTAGTGCTCGGTCTCGACCGTGCGCCAGTCGTCCGAGCTGGACTGGGCCAGCGCGAGGCTGGTCAGGAAGATGAGCAAGAAAACTCCTCGGCCCGTCGAACTTGATGGCGGGCTTCCGGTGTACACCTACCAGCAAGCGCCACGGAGGGTTCGTTGTCGGATCGACCCGAGTACGAGAAGTTCGGTGAGGACATCAAGGCCTGGACCGCGACCGCCGGAAAGAAGATCGGCGAGTGGACCTCGAAGGCCGGAAAGAAGACCGAGGAGGCGGCCGGCAAGGCCACCGACTGGGCCGGTGACGCGCGCATCGAGATCGACCCCGACAAGCTGGACGACGGCGTCCGCGAGCTGGGCGAGAAGATCCAGGGGCTCTACGACCAGGGCCGCTACACGAAGGTGCGCCTGAAGTACAAGGGCCGGCAGATCGGGCCCGACATCCCCATGGCGCTGGTGCTGGCGGGCGAGCTGGCCAGCGCGATCTGGGCGGGGCCTCTGCGCGTGGTCGTGGTCAACCTGGGCATCAAGGCGATCATCGACATCGAGCTGGTCCACGAGGCCAGCAACAAGGTCCGCGAGGGCCTGGACTACTACGCCGATGGCGAGGTCGAGCTGGCCGAGGCCAAGTACCGCGAGGCCCTGAAGATGAAGCCGGGCGACGTCGGCGCGCTCTACAACCTGGGCGTGGTCCTGCGCGTCACCGGCCAGCGCGAGGAGGCCAAGCAGTGCTTCCTGGCCGCCGCCGAGGACGAGGACCACCCGGACGGCAAGCGCGCGCGCGAGGCCCTGGGCCGCATGGAGAAGCGCGACCGGACCCGCGACACGGAGTGAGTCCGCTGGGATAGCAGGCGCGCATGAACGTGCTCGTCACCGGCAGCTCCCGAGGAATCGGTCGAGCCATCGCGGTCCGCCTCGCCGCCCACGGCGGGACCGTCGTGATCAACTACCTGCAGAACGAGGACAAGGCCGAGCAGACGGCCGAGCTGGTCCGCGCGGCGGGCGCTCAGGCCCTGGTCGTGCAAGCCAACGTGCGGGACGAGAGGGACCTCAAGCGCCTGGCCGACGCGCTGCCCAGCTACGAGGCCGTGATCCACAACGCCGCGATCGGCGTGCTCAAGCCCTGGGACAAGATCCGCACAAACCAGTGGGACCTGACGATGGAGTCCTCGGTGCGCCCGATGTGGCTGCTCAGCAAGCTGGTCGGCGACCGCCTGGTCGAGGGCGGCTCGATCATCGGCCTGTCCTCGCTGGGGAGCCGACGGCACGTGCCCGGATACGCGGCGATGGGCGCCGCCAAGGGCGCGCTCGAGGCCTTGACCCGCCAGCTGGCGGTGGAGCTCTCGCCCCGGAGGGTGCGGGTGAACACGGTCTGCGGCGGCCTGGTGGACACGGACGCCCTGAACTACTTCCCCGACAAGGAGGGCCTGATCAAGACGGCGAACGCGCTGACCCCCCTGGGCCGCATCGGCCAGCCGGACGACATCGCCAAGGCGGTCGAGCTGCTCCTGCTGCCCCAGGCCAGCTGGATCACCGGGCAGGTCCTGGTGGCCGACGGCGGCTGGTCCATCATCTGAGCGAAACCTCGCCCCCCCGGGTGGACTCCCCTCACCCATGCTCCTGGCCCTGCTGACCTTCGCGAACGCTGAGTCCGCCGACACGCTGGGTCGAGGGGACAAGGTCGTCTACGCCGGGGTCGGCGGCTCGACCTTCCAGTACGGCAGCTCGGGTGAGCTCAGGGACCGGCAGGGCCGCGCTCGGCTGGACACCTACGCCTCGATGGGGCTGGGTCCCCGCTTCCAGCTGGCCGTGGACCTGCCCCTGGTGCGGACGGGCATCCTGATCGACCACGCGGACCGGCCCCCCTGCAGCCAGGACCGGACCGACGACTGGTGCGCGCCCGTGACCACCCTGGGCGAGTCCGGGCTGCACGGGCGCGTCCGGATCGGGGGCGGCAGCAGGCGAGGCGCCCTGGATCTCGGGCTGCGCAGCGATCTCTGGAACGCCTGGCAGCGGGCCCGCTGGACCAACGCGGGGCAGGGCGCCACCACGCTCGTGTCCAGCGGGGTCTTCGGCCAGAAGCTGGGGCCCGCCGATCTGACGGTCTACGGGCGCTACGGCTTCGTGATCGGCCAGGCCGTCGAGCTCGACTCGGGCCTCACCGAGCGGCTGCCCTACGACTGGGTCGCCGGCGGGCTGCAGCTGGGCCTGCCCACGGGGCCGGTCTGGAGCCAGGCCTCGGTGACGGGCTGGTCCCGCCTCGGGGGCGAGGACTTCGGCGCGAGCTGGACGGACACCTACCCCTCCGAGTGGATCTGGTCGGGCCTGGCCTACCGGGAGCTGCGGGGTGAGCTGAAGACCTCGGCGCCCCTGGGCCAGGCCGCCGGCCTGCACGTCGCGGTCGGGCGCGTCCTGCTCGCGGCCAACGGACCCAGGGACGCCTGGGACGCCAGCGTCGGGGTGCACCGCTACTGGGGCGGCTCGTGAGTGGCGGGACGGACGCCGCCGACCGCGCCGTGATCCGCCTCAGCGCTGGGTCATCCCACACACCCTGAGCGCCCGCGCCCGCGCTACCCATGCGGCATGAAAGACCACTGGGACTACAAGACCATCATCGAGCCCTTCCGCATCAAGTCGGTCGAGGCCATCCCCCTGCTCGAGCGCCGTGACCGCGAGCGCGCCCTGGACCGAGCGGGCCACAACCTCTTCGAGCTGCTGGCCGACGAGGTCACCATCGACCTGCTGACCGACTCGGGCACCGGCGCGATGAGCGCCACCCAGTGGGCCGCGCTCATGCTGGGAGACGAGACCTACGCCGGCAGCCGCAGCTTCCAGCGCCTGCGCGCGGTCGTACACCGCATGACGGGCATCGAGCACATCTTCCCCGTGCACCAGGGCCGCGCCGCCGAGCGCATCATCGCGAGCACGATGCTCGGACCGGGCAGGGTCGTGCTGTCGAACACCCACTTCGACACCACGCGCGCCAACATCGAGCAGGCCGGCGCCACGGCGCTGGACCTCCCCGAGCCCTACGGACCTCGTGACACGGCCGACTTCAAGGGCAACACCGACCTGCCACTGCTCAAGGCGGCGCTCATCGAGCACGGCCCCGCCGTCGCCATGGTCCTGGTCACGCTGACCAACAACGCCGCGGGCGGCCAGCCCGTGAGCATGGCCAACCTCAAGGCCACCCGAGCCCTCTGCGACACCCACGGGGTGCCCCTGTTCCTGGACGCGGCCCGCTTCGCCGAGAACGCCTGGTTCATCCGCGAGCGCGAGGGGGGCTTCGACACCTGGGCCATCCCCGACATCGTGCGGGCCATGTTCAACCTGGCCGACGGCTTCACGATGTCGGCCAAGAAGGACGGCATCGTCAACATCGGCGGCCTGCTGGCCTGCCGCGACGACGCCATGGCCACGGGCTTCCGCAACCAGCTGATCCTGGGCGAGGGCTTCCCCACCTACGGCGGCCTTGCCGGGCGCGACATCGAGGCGATGGCCGTGGGCCTCGAGGAGGCCATGGACGTCGGCTACCTTCGCTACCGCAGCCGCTCCATCGCCTACTTCGTCGAGGGCCTGGAGTCCGTGGGCGTGCCCTGCGTGCAGCCCGCCGGCGGCCACGCGGTGTTCATCGACTGCGGCGCGCTGCTGCCCCACATCCCCAAGGACCAGTTCCCGGGCCAGGCCCTGGGGGCAGCGCTGTACCTCGAGGGCGGCATCCGCGGCGTCGAGGTGGGCAGCCTGATGTTCCCCGGCAGCAAGCTCGAGCTGCTGCGCCTGGCGGTGCCGCGTAGGGTCTACACCCAGGCGCACATCAACTACGTCATCGAGGTCGCCGAGCGCGTGGTGGCCCGCAAGGACAGCATCCGCGGCTACAGGATCGTCGAGGAGCCGCCCTTCCTGCGCCACTTCACGGCCAGGTTGACGCCGGCCTGATCAGCCCAGGATCCGGTAGCGCGCGTCCTCGGGCAGCAGGTCCAGCCGCGTCGTGATGCGCTCCATGAGCATGGCCACCGCGACCGCGTCCGTGCCGTAGCGCGCCGCCAGCGAAGGCAGGTGGCAGGGCTGCCCCAGCGCGTAGGTGTAGGCGGCGTGGGCGGCGGCGGCCAGGCTCTCGGGCTCGTCGACCACGTTGGCGTCCCGCAGCAGCAGCACCGCCGCGGCGAGCTCGTCCAGGCTGTGGCCCTCGTCGAGCAGCCCCGCGACCAGGTCCTGCTCGGCCTCGCCGAGGGCATCGTAGTCGCGGAAGGGCAGCGGTCGAGGCCGGCACATGCGGCACCAGATCGGACCGTAGACCTCCTCGTCGGGGCCCACGCCCAGCATGACGATGTCCTCGATCAGCCAGCCGTCAGCGCCCTCGACCAAGGCCAGCCGGGTCCGGGCCAGCACCTCGCCGGAGTCCGTGCGGCCCACGGCCACGGCGCGAGCCCGCGCGTTGCCGACCTCCTCCATGGCCACGTCCAGGCGCGTCACGCCGCAGCGCAGGCCCAGCACATGCCGCAGGTAGCGCACGCCGAAGAGCTCCAGCACGACGTCCGCGCGCGTCGCCGGGGCGATCATCTGCTCCAGCAGGTCGGGCTCGTCCTGGTCCAGGACCCGCGCGAAGCGATCCACCAGGACCCGGGCGTCCAGCTCGCCGACCACGAAGCCGGCCTGATTGCCCGCCACGCCGAAGATGCGCTCCTCGACCAGGTGGCCCAGCGCCAACCAGGCCGGAGACGGGCTCCGGTCGCCCAGCCGCGCCACGGCCGCCGCGACCAGGTTCCGGGCCTGGTCCGCCGACTGGCTCTCGCGCCGCTCGGGGGCTCGGGCCTGCATGGCCTCCCGCAGGCTCCGCTGCGAGTCGTAGGGCCGCACGGCCACGTCCTCGACGCCCTCGCCGAGCTGCAGCGCGAAGATCGAGAAGACGCCGGGGTACTCGCGGAACACGAGCACCAGCTCCTCGCCGTCCAGGAAGGCCTCGTGGAAGGCCGCCGAGCTGCGGTTGAGGCTGAAGGGGGCCTCGACCCGGACGCCGCTGCGACGCATGCGCAGCAGCTGCCCCTCGAGCAGGCGCCGCTGGTCGCCCTGGTGGGCCACGGTGTGCAGGGCCGCGACCAGCGCCCCCGCCTTGGGGTGGCGGCAGAGCGCCGTGACCACCGCGGGCAGCGCCTCGGTCTCCCCGACGAGCAGAGTGGCCGCCAGCCGCAGGCGCTCGGCCGGGTCGACGGTGTCCCGGTCCAGCGAGGTGATCCGCTCGACCATCTCGGCCCAGGGATCCGGGTCCATGCCCAGCGCGGTGCGCAGGGCGGCGACCTCGTCGGGTCGCTGGAGCCGCTCGTCTTCGAGCAAGGCGTCCACGAGGCCCGCCTGCATGGCGATCAGAGGGCCGAGGTCCCGGCGAGGGTCAGCCCCCGAGGTCAGCGCCGTCAGCGCGCGGCGGACAGCGACCCGCGCGGCAAAGCGTGGGTCCGGCTGCGGTTCCGGCTTGCTCAGGACGGCTTCAGGGGGCACAAGACGCAGCACGTTGACTCCTCAGCCCGCGCATCGGTACCAGGAACCCAGCTTGAAGGAAATCGTCGCCGTGGATCCCTCACTGACCGGCGCGGCCTGGAGCCTGGCTCAGGCCGAGGAGCGTGAGATCCAAGGGATCGTCGAGGAGCTGGCCTGCACCCCGCAGCTGGCCCGGTGCCTGGCGATCCGGGGACGCCGCACGCCGCTCCGGCCCGGACTCGGGGCCCTGCCCGATCCGAACGATCTGCCCGCGCTCGAGGAGGTGGCCCGTCGCCTGACGAAGATCGCCCAGGATCGAGCTCCGCTGCGCCTGGTCGCGGCCACCGACGCCGAGGGCAGCGCGGCCAGCCTCCTGCTGAGCGCCGCGCTGAAGCGGGTGGGAAGCGGCCCCCTGGTGCTGGACCTGCCCGGAAGCTGGGAGCAGGCCGAGCGCCTGCAGCCCGAGGCCGTTCAGCGCTGCGCCGAGACCGGCCAACGGCACCTCCTGAGCCTGGCGCCCAGCAGCCGCGAGGCCCGCGACCGCGCCCACACCCTGGGCATCGAGCTGCTCGAGGGGCTGGGCGAGGGCCTGGACCCGGGCACCGCCGCTCTGCTGCTGTCCCGCTCCCTGCTGGACAGCCACCCCAGCCGCGAGCTGCTGCTGCGCTCCCTGCTCAAGCTGGCCGCGCTGGCGCTGCTGGCCGGACGACACGGCACCTGGACCCCTCGCAGCCGCGCCATCCTGCGCATGGGCCTCGACGAGCTGAACCGTGAACGACACAGCCCTGGCCTGGCCGCCCTGCTGCAGTCCGCCGGCACCCATCCGGGCACGCTGCGCAGCGCCGAGCTGGCCGAGGCGCTGGTCCCCCGACTGGACGGCCTGGGCCGCCCCGATCTGGCCCTGCTGCTGCGGGAGCTGATGGAGTCCGGAGACGCCAGCCAGGCCCGCGAGCG
>CALGIB010000252.1 GCA_937915955.1 uncultured Pseudomonadota bacterium | reverse complement strand
CCCGGGCCGCAGCGCCGCGAACCCCAGGCCCAGGGCCACCAAGGCTGCGAAGAGCCCGTAGTACGCGTTGGCCATCAGGCAGATCGCCAGGGCGCCGCCGGCGAGGAGGCCGCGCCCACGGTCCGGTCGCTCCCGGAAGCGCAGCATCGCCAGGATCGCCAGCGGCAGCCAGCCCACCGAGAGCGTCTCGGAGATGCCGTTGTGGAGCTGCCCCAGGAGCTGCGGCGTCGCCGCGTAGCCCAGGCCGGCCAGCGCCGCGCCCGCTTCGCTCTTCGTCACGTGCCGGGCCAGCGCCCAGGCCCCGAAGCCCGCCAGCACCAGGTTCAGGAACAGGGCCAGGTTGTAGGCCAGCACCGGCCCGCCGAGCAGCTGCGCGGGCAGCGTCCAGAGCGCGCCGAACAGATCGATGAACCAGAGCGCCCCGCCCGAGGGCCAGCCGATCAGCGAGGTGTACAGCGGACTCTCGCCGGCCAGCAGCGCGGTCCGGACCTGATGGTAGCCCCACACGTGGTTCCAGGTGTCGGCCTGGGGGTGGCCCACCGCCGAGGTGACCGGCGCGAGCAGCGAGGGTCCCAGGACCAGCGCGGCGAGGGCCGCATATCCGAGGAGTGCAAAGACCCATGGCGGGGGGCGGCGCATCGAGGACGTCGAGTATAAGCTCCGGGCCATGCTGACTCTCATCCTGGCCCTGGCCTGCGGCGACAAGCCCGACCCCGCAGACGACTCCACCCCGACCGGCACGGACGACTCCGAGGCGCCGATCGACGACACGGCGCCCGAGACCAACCCCTGCGAGCCCAAGGACATCGCCGTCGGCGAGACCGGACTCTACGGCACGGTCACCAGCTCCGACGACGGCTCGCCCGTGGCCTGCATGCGGGCCCAGTTCTGCCACAGCGCCTGCGCGGTCGGTCAGAACAACGGCGACGGCCAGTACTCGATCGGCACCAACGAGGACGGCATGGGCGCGCTGGAGTTCTTCCCGCTCTCCGACGACTACGCCGACTACTACGTCACCGCGATCCCCTACATCACGGACGCGGGCGGCGACTACGGGATCGACGTCCAGCTGCAGAAGGGCTCAGGCTGGCAGGACATGCCCGCGACGGCGACCCAGGTCGAGATGGGTGACGGCCTGAGCCTGACCATCGGCCAGGACGTGGTCGAGCTGCCCTTCGGGACCGACGCCGACGCGCTCGGCGCCGTCTCCATGCCCCAGGCTGCCTGGCCCCCGCTGATGGGCCTGGACCACGGCGGCACGGTGGTCGCGATCTACCAGCTCTCGCCCTTCGACGCCCACAGCGCCGAGGGCCTGGACTTCTGGATCTCCGGCTCGCCGATCGAGGAGACCAAGACCTACTCGGTGTACGAGTTCGAGGTCGACACGACCGAGTTCATCTACGGGTGGCACAACACGGGCACCTCGGTGGCCGAGGGCGGCGTCGGTGGGACGCTGCACTACCTCTCGATGCTGGTCGTCGTGGAAGAGCCCGCCGCCGACTGAGGCTGCGCGGTGCTCGTCGTCGAACCCTCGGGCCTCGCTCGGGGGTTCGCTGCTCTGGGCCCCGCGCTCGGATAGGACGGCGCGATGCGGCGCTTCCTGCTGTGGCTGAACTTCCCCTTCGCCTGGTCCATCTTCCTGGCCGTCTCGGCCGTGAACGTGGTGCTCGGCTTCGTGTGCCAGCTCTTCGCGCTGCCCTGGGACCCCCAGCGGCGGGTCGCGCTCAAGCTGAACCACTGGATCTGGGGCCGCAGCCTGTTCGTCGCCGAGCCGGGCTGGTCCTCCAGCTACGAGGGCCTCGAGCACGTCGGCGAGGGCCCCTACGTCATCGTCGCCAACCACAGCTCGGTGCTGGACGTGCCCACCCTGATGCGCCTGCCCACGCCCATGCGCGTGCTGGCCAAGAGGTCCCTGATCCGCGCCCCGATCATGGGCTGGTACATGGGCTTCTCCGGGCAGATCCCCATCGACATGAGCGACCCGAACGACGTGCAGGCGACCATCGATCGCTGCGTCGAGTCGCTCAACCAGGGCATCTCGGTGGTGATCTTCCCCGAGGGCTCCCGCAGCGAGGACGGTCAGATCCAGACCTTCCGTCGAGGCGCCTTCCGGCTGGCCAAGGACACCGGCGTGCCCATCCTGCCGGTCAGCATCAGCGGCACCCACAGGATCATGCAGAAGGGCAAGTTCATGCCCCAGTCCATCGTGCAGCACGTGCGCTGCCGGGTGCTGCCGCCGATGTCGGGCGAGGACTACTCCACCGCCCGCAAGCTGAGCAACCGGGCTCACGCCGCCATCGCGAGCAGCCTGGACGAGCTGCGGGAGCCGGAGGCGGTGACCCGTGCTTGAGACCGCCACCGCCCAGGCCGCCATCGCCCAGGCCGCCGAGCGCTACCGCCCCGCGGGCCGCTGGGCCTATGGCTTCGCGCGAGGAAAGATGGGCGGCGACCCCGCCTACAAGCGCGTGCTCGAGCTGCTCGAGGGCCACGGCCGCGGCACCCTCGTCGACGTCGGCTGCGGCGAGGGGCACCTGCTGGCCCTGGCCCGGGCCCTCTACCCCGAGCTCAGCTTGTTCGGCGTGGACCACGACGGCGAGCGGGTCGCCACCGCTCGGGTGGCGCTGCACGGCTTCGAGCGCCTGGTCCTCGAGGCGGGCGACGCACGAACCGTGAGCCTGCCGGCGTGTCAGGTGCTCTGCTGCCTGGACGTGCTGCACTACATGAGCCTCGAGGACCAGGACCTGCTGCTCACCCGCTTCGCCGAGGCCCTGGCCCCCGGGGGCATCCTGCTGATCCGGGACGGTCGGTCCGGAGCCGGCTTCAGGAGCACCCTGACCCGCCTCTCCGAGCAGCTGGCCGTGGCCTTCGGTCGGCACAAGGGCGAGGGCGTGTACTTCCGGGAGGCCGAGGCCACCCGCGCTACCCTGAGCGCCTTGGGACTGGAGGTCGAGCTGCAGGACTGCGCGCAGGGCACCCCCTTCGCCAACGTGCTCTGGATCGGGCGCAAGCCGGGGGCCCAGGCATGATCGCCGTCACCGGCCTGGGCGCGGTCACCGCCCTGGGCATCGGGGTCGAGGCGCTGTTTGCGGGCCTCTGCTCGGGCCGCTCGGGCCTGGCCCCGGACAGCCTGGGCAGGCCGGCTCGCGGACCGGTCGGCGCGGTGCTGCCCCAGCAGGCGCGCCGCAGCTCCGAGCTGGCCATGGAGGCGGCGAGGCAGGCGGTGGCCCAGGCGGGCCTGTCGGACACCCGGCAGCTGGCGGTCGTCGGGGCCAGC
>CALGIB010000251.1 GCA_937915955.1 uncultured Pseudomonadota bacterium | reverse complement strand
GCTCTGCGAGTACGAGCGCGCCGAGCAGCTGCTGGTGGATCTCGAGGCGGAGCTGGGGCCCATCGAAGCGGAGCTGGACGCCGCGATCCGGCCCTACGCACGGGAGGGGGGGCGCCAGCAGGCCGCGCAGGCGGCGCGGGACTGGTTCGGCGGCGAGCTCCAGGACAGCGAGCTGCCCGAGGCCCTGTTCCTGCGCACGCTGCGAAACACCGAGCTGCTCGGGCTGCTGGACCACCTGGCCCTGCTGGACGGGGAGCAGGCCCTCATCGAGGCCCAGAAGAGCCTCTGGCTCAACGGCGTCGGGCAGGGCTTGCTCGCGCAGATCGAACGGGACCGGGCTCGCCTGGAGCGCCGCGCCGGGCTGGTCCTGCTGGCCGAGCTGGCGCGGGCCAGGGAGGACGTCGCCGAGGTGCTCAGCCAGTCCGAGCTGATCCGCTACGAGCTGGTGCGGGCCGAAGGCCAGCGCTTCGAGCGCCTGGTCGACCAGCCCCACCCGAGCGACCCTGGTCGCTGGGAGGTGGACTACGCCGTCGAGCCCTCGCGGGTCCATTGGCCCTTCAACGGCGAGTTCTGGTGGGACGAGCTGGGCAGCTACGTGGCGCTGGAGCCGGGCGCCTGCCTCACCGTGGACTGACCAGGGTGCCGACGAAGGCGGCCTCGGCGCGCAGGAGCTCACGGGCGTTGGCCAGCTCCTCGGGGCAGTCGAAGGCGCCGGGCTGAAGCGCCACCGGCCGCTGGGTGGCGCGAGCACGCTCGATGGCCGGGAGCTGCTCCACCATGGGGCGCTGCTCGTCGATCAACACCAGCACGCCCACGAGCCCGGTCAGCTCCTCGAAGGTGGCCACGCAGGCGGGTCGAGGCGCGCCGGCCTCGCAGATCTGCCGGAGCTCGGCGTCGCCCTCGTACAGCGCAGCGCAGTCGACCTCGTAGTCCCGAACCGCCCGCGCCAGGCTCAGGTGATCCTCACCCACGCCAGCCGGTCGAAAGCTCACAGCGACCTGCTCGCCGTCGTAGAGCGCCAGGGCCTGCACCGCCTGGACCCGTACCGGGCGCGCGTCGACGAAGGGGCGAGGCAGCCTCGGGAGCTCCAGCGGCCCCACCCTCTCGCCCTCGTGCTCGAGCACGAAGCGGCTGAACCCGGCCAGCTCGGCGCTGGTCAGAGGCACCTCGAGGTCCGACCACAGCGCATCCGCCTCCAGGTCCACCCAGATCCGTCCCTCGAAGCGTCCGCCGAGCTGCTCGGCCAACTCCCTGCCCGCCTCGGCGCGGTCGTCGAGCAGCGCGGTCAGAGGCGGGAAGCTGCCCCGGCGGAGCAGCAGCGGGCTGCCACCCCAGTGGGGGATCTGCTGCCCGTCCAGCTCCAGCCGCTGCCGGCCGACGCTCATCGCCACATAGGCCATGGTCAGCCCGGGAGGGTCCTCCGCGAGGCGCAGGTCATCGGGCAGCGTGGCTGCGAGCGCGAACAGCAGGAGCATGCCGCAGCTTCACGTCCCGGACTTGACTCGTCAAGTGTCCTGGTCGTCCCGGGCCAAGGCCTCGCGGATCTCGACCGGGCCGGCGTTGCTGTCCAGGAAGTGCAGGGGGCCGAAGCGCTGGGCCAGGTTTCGGAAGCGTCGGGGCTCCTCGCCGAAGTCGTAGCTGAAGACCACGGGGAGCTGATGGCCGGCCTCGCGCAGGGCCGCGAGCACGAAGGTGCCCTGGTTGTCCTCGAGGAAGCGGCGCGCGCGCTCGCTGTCCCCGCCGAGGCGAGCGACCTGGGCCTGAAGGTCTCCGAGCAGCCGCTCGACGGGGACCCGGTCAAAGCGCATGTCCAGGAAGACCACCTCGAAGCCCCCGTGCCCCAGCGCGTCCAGGGCCTCCAGGCCGTTCCCCGCGCGCACGAAGTCGAAGCTCTCGGACAGGAAGCGCCCCAGCGTGGTGCTGTACTCGTTGCCGTCCTCGACGATCAGGACCCGCCTCTTCACGCTCCCTCCGGGCGCTCGGCCCGCGGCAGACGTACCACGATGGCCTTGGTCCAGCCGGCCAGCTGCTCCACGCCGATCGAGCCGTCGTGCCGGCCGACCAGATCGACCACCAGACCGAAGCCGCGCGCGATGTAGCGCCCCCGGATCATCTCGGCCGACAGCGTGCTCTCGGCGTTGTCGGCGAAGCGCAGCAGCACGGACTCCAGGCCGGTCACGAAGTCCTCGTCGAGCTCCAGCTGCAGGAGCATTCGGCGCTGGCCCTCGGGGCGCTCTTCCACGACCGCCTGCGCGGCGTTTCGGAGCACGTTGACGACGATGTCCTGGAGCTCCCGCCGGAAGATGCGGACCGACAGGGCCTCGGCGGGGGCGAGCAGCTCCAGGGTCGGCAGCTCCAGGTTCGAGAAGGCCGGCTCTTGCCGCACCTGCTGCCAGCACGCCTCGAGGAAGGCCCGGTCCAACTCCAGCACGCAGACCTCACGGATCAGCGCGCTCAGCGCGACGTAGCCCTCGCGGTTGAGCACCGAGGCGATGCGACGCAGCTCCGAGCTGCTCGAGTCCCGCGAGCGCACCGAGCCAGGACGGATCCCCTCTCCCACCCGGCGGAGATCCCGGAAGGCGGCGCACATGGGCGCCAGAACGGGGTCGCGCCGACGCAGGTTCAGCCGCACGCCGTGCCGGAGGCCGAGCGCGCCGAGCTCGCCCAGGTAGTGGTCCCAGGCGTCGATGACGCCCTCCTGGCCCCGCCCGAGCAGGCGGTCCATGGCCTCGACCACCGGCGCGTCCTCGCCTCGTTCGAGGGCCTCGGCGGCGGCCTCGAGCTGGGTGGTGTTGTGCTTGAGCACCTCGTGACGCATCGCCGAGAGCACCGTCGCGACGTCGTGGTAGCTCTCAGGGGCGCGCTCCAACAGCTCCCGCAGGGTGGCCCCACTCCGGCGAGCCCAGAGCACGACGGCGGGCGCCAGGATCAGCAGCACCCCAGAGCCCGCCAGCCCACCTACCGCTAGCCGATAGCGTCGCTCGAGCTCCGCGCGCAGGGTCAGCGCGGCCTGGTGCTTGCGGCCCCCCGAGGCCCGCGCGAAGTACTCGTCGAGCAGCTCGCGAGCCCTCAGCCAGTCGCCCTGCTCCACCTCCAGCGCCGCCAGCGCGTACCAGGCCTCCTCGGCCCCGAGCTCGGCGGCCTGACGGAAGCGCTCCTTCGCGGGCTCGATCTGCCCCGCGTCCTGCAGCGAATAGCCGATGGCCAGCACCGTCAGCGGCTGATCCGGGCGGATGTCCAGGCTGCGCTGGTAGCTGGCGTTGGCGGCGGCGAGATCCCCGCCGCGCAGCTGCAGGTGCGCGAGCAGGTTCACGGCGTCCACGTAGTCCGGCGACAGCGACAGCGCGGCCTGCACCTCCTCCAGCGCCGCGGCGTCGTCCTGCTGGTTCTCCAGGTAGACCTTGGCCAGCTTGAAGCGCAGCCAGGCCTCCTCGTCGATGCCCTCGGGGGGCCGGGCGAGCAGGCTCTCGAGCGCCGGCGGCTCGGACCGTTCGCGCTCGAGATCCGAGAGCAGCTGCCGGGCATCGAGCGAAAACTCACCCTCGGGGGAGCGCTCGAGGTAGTCGCCGTAGGCCCGGCGCGCCGCCTCGAACTCGCCCGACTCCTGCAGGACGGTGCCGAGCAGGTAGTCCAGCTCTGGCCAGTTCGGCCGCAGCGTCGAGGCCCGCTGGAGCTCCTGAGCGGCCTCGCGGTGGCGGCGACCTCCGTACCGACGAGCCAGCAGGAGGCCCAGCCGCACCCGCCACGCGGCCTCGTCCGGCTCCAGGGCCACCGCCGTCAGGTAGGCCTGCTCGGCCTGGGCGATCTCGTCAGCGGACTGATGCAGATCCCCGCTGGTGGACCAGACCTCGGGGCTGCGAGGCGCCTGCTTCAGCAGCAGCTCCAGCCGATCGCGGGCGCGCTCGTCGCGGCCCGAGGCCAGGTCCCGACGGATGCCCTCCAGCTCCTCGCGCTGCTCGGGTCCCAGGGCCTCGGCCCCGCCGATCGCCAGGTTCTCCGCGGCGTCCTCGACGTCCATACGCTCCAGGCGAGCGCGCACCTCCTCGGCCAGCTCCAGCTCGGGCCAGGCCTCAAGGAAGCGCTCCAGCCAGGCCCTGGCTTCGTCCCGACGCTCGGCCTCCTTGAGCGCCTCGGCCAGGGCGACGTAGAGCTCCCCCGTCGGCTCGGGCGCCTCCTCCGCGCCGTCCAGGCTCAGGTAGCGCTCCAAGGCCTCGACGCTGCCGTTCAGATCGCCCGCGGCCAGGGCGGCCTCGGCCTCGAAGCGGTGGGGCTCGGCGTCGCCCAGGCGCAGGGTCTGCAAGCGCCGGTAGAGCAGCACGGACTCCTCGGGGCGCTCCTCGAGCTGCAGCGAGGCCAGCAGCTGCACGGCGTCGGCGTCCATCGGCAGCTGGCGCAGGATGGCCTCGGCCCGCTTGGCGCGCCCCAGCTTGAGGTGGGCCCGGGCCATGCCCAGGCTGGCCTGGCTGTAGGCGGGGTCGCTGCGCAGCACCAGCTCGTAGGCGGAGACCGCGCGGTCCCAGTCCCCGCCCCGCTCGGCCTCGAGCGCTGAGACGTAGAGCTGCTGGGCGACGGGATCCAACCCGGCCCCCGCCAGCTCGTCCTGAGCCAGGGCCAGGCCCGCGAGCAGCGCGAGCCAGCTCACCCGAGCCGCTGGCGCAGCTCGCGCACCTTCAGCCCGAGCTGGTTGAAGCGAAGCTGCACCTTGCGGGCGCTGTCGGGGTCGCCCATCAGCACCCGGGCCATCTCGCCGAAGTCGCCCGCCTGGGCCACGAACAGGGCCGTGAAGTACTGGCGCTCGACCTCGGTGGCGACCTTGTTCAGGGTGTCCTGGGAGCGCAGGGCGACCTCGATGCGGAGGCCCTCACCCTTGGGCTGGGGCAGCTGACCCTGGGTGTGCCGCAGCAGGTCCTGGACCAGCTTGGGCCGAAGCTGCACCACGTCCGGGCGCTCCACCCGGTCCAGCTGCACGAGCTCTGCGAAGGTGAAGACCAGGGTGTTCTCGACGGTCATCGCGAACTCCCGCAGGTTGCCCGGCCAGGGGTGCTTGTTGAGCGCCGAGGCCGTCTTGGCGGGCAGCAGCAGGTGGATGACGCCGTCCTTGGGCTCCGGCGCGCGAGCCGCCGCGACGACCTCGAGCACGCTCCCGCCCAGGCCGTTAGCTGCCTGGTATTGGGCCAGCAGCTCGGCGAGGTAGGGGCCGGCCAGCGCGCGCTCGCAGCAGAACTCCACCAGCGTGGGCAGGTCCAGCTGGCGCTCCTTGAGCGAGGGCAGCTCCACCGTGCAGGCCGGATTGAGGCGCATATAGAGGTCCGCCCGGAAGCGTCCGGCCCGGACCATCTCGGGCAGATCCTCGTTCGTGGCGACCACCAGCTTCACGTCCACCTTGCGCTCGCGCACGTCGCCGACGCGCGTGACCGCGCCCTCCTGGAGCACGGTCAGCAGCATCTTCTGGGCCTCGTCCGACAGGTTGCCGATCTCGTCCAGGAACAGCGTGCCGCCGTCGGCCTCCTCGAAGGCCCCCTTGCGGTCGGAGACCGAGCCCGTGTAGCTGCCCCGGGTGCTGCCGAAGAGGTGCGCGCCCATCAGCTCTCGGGAGATCGTGGACAGGTCCACCGCGACGAAGCGCCCCTTTCGCTGGCTGCGTGGGTGGACGAAGTGACGCGCGATCAGGCTCTTGCCGGTGCCGGTCGGCCCCCCCAGGATGATGGGCAGTCGCCCCCGCGCCAGGGTCATCAGCTGGCTGCGGATGCGGCGCATCTCCATGCCGCTCCCCCAGTAGATCGGCCCCTCGCGCTCCTGCCCGCGCCGGCTGCGAACGATGCCCTCGATCTGCGCCCGAAGCGAGCTGGCGTCGGCCCCCTCGTCGTCCAGGAAGTAGGTGTACTCCTGGGCCGAGAGCTCCTCGGCGGCGCGCTCGAGCGGCAGATCGTCCAGCGCGGTCATCAGCACCACCGGCAGGTCCGGGTGCCCCTGCCGCAGCTCACGCAGGATGAGCAGCCCCTGGGTGCGGCGACAGCCCTCGAGCGCCGCCTCGTCGGCGTTGGCCGGCAGGCCGAGCAGGTCCTCGGCCTCGATGTCGAAGTTCACGTCCAGCAGGACCAGATCGAGGCGTCGGCCCAGCCTGCGCAGCATGCGCTTGGCCTCGCCCCAGCTGCGGCAGGGCCCGTGGATGTCGTGCTCCGGGAGCACACGGCGGACCAGCCGCGCGGAGCGGTCCTGATCGTCGATGACGAGGATGTGGGCCACGGTTCAGCCTTCCTTCAGCGAGGTGACGAGCTGCGAGAGCGCCGAGGAGATGGCGCCGCAGGCCTGGGAGATCTGGTCGAGCTGAGGCCGGCTCAGGCTGCCCCGCTCGAGCGCCGGGAGCTGGGCCTCGAGGGCCTCGACGGAGCGGTCCACGACCTGCACCTCATCGCGCTCGGCGAGCTCGGACAGCGCGGGTCGAAGCCGCCTCCAGAGCTGGGGGGCGGACTCGACCTCGCTCCGGGACCGGCGGGTCTGGAGCACGTCGGCCTGGAGCGAGGCGAGCAGCTCGGCGTCCGAGGCGCCCTCGGGCAGCCAGCGCTGCTCGAAGCGCACGTACTTGCCCAGGTCGTGGTGGGCGGCCTTGGCGGCATCCAGAAGAGACATCGTGTCTCCCTCAAGCAAGGGTCGTGCCCGGCTCCGCCAGGACAGGCGGCATCCGGTCTACGAATCGTAGAGCGACTCTACTTCGCCTGGAAGGAGCGCAGCACGGCGAGGTAGTCGACGTGGCCTGGGGGAGCGGGCTCCTGGTAGCGCCCCTCGACCTCGCCCAGCCAACCCACGCGGGCTCGGCAGGCCGCGATCGTCGGCGCGACGCGCGGGTCCTCCAGGGCCTCGAGCTCGCCGACCAGCAGGCGCATGGCGTCCAGCTGGACGTGCCCACGACGCAGGATGTCCTGGAAGAGGTTGCCCAGCTGGCGAGGCCCGTAGCCGGCGCTCTGGATGACCTCGAGGGTGACCTCGAAGACGTCCGTGGCCCGCAAGCGGCCGGCCCCGTAGAGCACCAGGGCGGCCTGAAACCAGCTGTAGATCGGCACCATGCGGGTCCCGAGGGAGGCGAAGCGGCGCGGCGGCACGCCCTTCTCGAGCCGGATGAAGATGCGCTCGACGCAGTCCGCGGCGGGCACCTGCTCCAGGGCCTCGAGAGCGGCCTGGATGCTCTCGCCGTAGGCCCCCGCGGCCTCCATGATCCGGCTGACCTGTACGGGGGTGAGCCGACCCGCGACCGCGTCCGCGAAGACCGAGTAGACCAGCGCGTCGACCTCGGCGTCGTCGCCGAAGAGGTGCTCGTGCACGCCTCGGCCCAGGCCCGCGCGACCTCGGAGCAGGGCTGGCAGCTTGTACCCGAACTGCCCCTTCACCGCGCGGAGGTGGCCCTTGCGCAGGTTGCGCACGTTGTCCTTGAGGTGCAGCTCGTGGAACCGCACGCCGTCCATGTGCAGCTTTCGCTCGAGCACGGGTCGCATCTGCGTCGGGGATCCGCTGACGATCACCACCCGGCTGGCCGGTCGCAGCGAGAGCGCCCGCAGCAGCGCGCCGCTGCCCGGCACGTTGCGCTTCTCCTCGGGGGCCTCGAGCGCGCTCCGCACCAGCCCGCTGACGGACTCGAAGTCCGTCAGCAGGTAGGTCTTGTCCAGGTCCCAGCGGTAGATCTCCACCGGCAGCGGACTAACCGACCAGCCTCCGCATGCCTCGAAGCGGCGCGTCGACCAACGGCGCGAGGGCCGCCGCGAGGGCGCCGTCGTAGCCGGGATCACTGGCCACCGCGAAGCTGGGGGCGCTCTCGGCCAGGTCCAGCAGATCGCGGACCCGGTTGCGAATGAGGCGCCCCGTGTGGCCCTGCAGCATCGAGCCGCCGACCTCGACCTCACGCAGCCCCGGCAGCACCGAGCAGGCCTCGTCGACCGCGCCCATCAGCATCCGCGCGATCCAGTCCGCCGTGGCCTGTCCGTGGGCGTCTCCAGCCCGCAGCCCCTCGGCCAGCCGATAGCCCGAGTCCCAGGCGCTCACGGGCTCGCCCAGCAGCCCTCCGAGCGTCAGCCCGACGCCGTAGCCGGACAGGTAGGACTTCATGGCGCCGCGCAGGGGCAGGTAGGTGTGGGGCCGGGCCTGCTCGGAGGGGTCCACGACCATACGCCCCAGCTCGACCGCGTTCACGGTGCCGTCCGCGTCGATCCAGCAGCCACCGAAGCTGGTGCCGATCTGGAGCCGCAGCAGCCGTCGGCGGCCCTGGCCCGAGAGCTTGCGCCCCAGGTTGGCCAGGTCGTTGTAGCAGGCCACCGGGCCGCTCACGAGGCCCTCTGCAACGCGCGCCGGGAAGTCACTCAAGACCTCGAGATCGCCCAGCTTCTGTCGCATCACGGTGGACAGCGCCACCACCTTGCCGCCAAGGCCCATGGGGCTCGCGAAGCCAATGCCCAGGCTCTGGATGGGCTCGCCCAGGCTGACGTCGCGCACCAGGTCGCGGGACCGGTCCAGCAGGGACTGAAGCCCGCGCTCCCCCTCGGGCCAGGTCCGCGCGTGCGCCCGCCGGACGACCTGTCCGTGGAGCAGCGCGCAGGCCTTCATGCCGGTGCCGCCGATGTCCAGCCCCACCGCGAGGCCGCTGGAGCGACGCCGAGGCGCTGGCTGCTCGATGGCGGGCAGGTCCACCACGCCTCGGCTCATCGTGGGCATGTCCCCCTCGCCCCAGGCGATGGGCAGGGCGTGGATGGCGCGCAGGTCCTCGAGCAGCTGCTGAGGGGGCTCCGCCCCACGGGGGTGGCGCACCCGCAGCGAGGCGGGCTGCAGCAGCAGGACCGCGTTGTGGGCCCGCAGCATGATCTCGCGCCCCGCCTCGGGTGGCGCGAGCAGCGTGAGTCGCCGGGCCTGTGCGCCGCTGGCATGGCGAGGAGCGAGCTCGATGCTCCATGGCCGAGCCCGAGCCTTACGGCTGAGCTTCTGCAGGCGCTGCTGGAGGCTGAGGTCCATCGACTCCTTCGACCGCTCGTGGTCACAACGCGCACGGTCGCGCTCGCATTTCACGCGAGGGGGTTGATCGGAGCAGCCTACTCCGGACTCTCCAGCGTCTCCTGACCGAAGGTGGCCACGACCGGCTCGTCGCTCTGGAACGGCAGCCAGACCTCTCCGGCCACGACGATCGCGTCGCCGGGCATGAGCGCGCCCTCCCGTGTCAGCAGGCTCTGGCCGCCCAACACGATGCGGTCCTGATCCCCGCGCTGCTCTCTCCAGGCGAGCACGCCTCCGCCCGACCTCGGCTGGTCGACCTCCCAGCCGGCCTCGATCGCCAGGAACTCCTGCTCCCCGAGGTAGGCCTCGCCGTCCTCGGCCTGGAGCAGGTGGGGTCCCAGGAAGTCCGGCCCGTCACAGACCGGCCGCCCGGGGCGCAGGCCGTCCTCGATCCAGCCCTCCTCGCTCAGCCTGAAGCGCCAGATCTCGCCCTCCACGCCGCGAAAGGCCACCTGCAGGGGGCCCTCGGCGCTGACCGCGGGCCTCGCGCAGGCCAGCGCCGGCTGCTCGGTGATCTGCTCCTCGGAGCCGTCCCGAAGCATCCACACGCCCCCTCTCTCGCTGTCCAGCCAGACCACGATCGGCTCGCCGTCCCGCACGACCAGATCCAGGCGATCGCCCCGCGCCAGCTCGGAGAGGGGCTCGCTGGTCCAGCCTTCGCCGCTGCGCGAGGCCAGCATCGGCACGCCGGCGCTGCTGTAGACCGCCAGCGGTCGACCCGACGCGATGCCCAGCTCGACCCGCGCCTGGCCGTCCTCGCTGGTGTCGATCGGGCCGTCGATGCGCAGCGGTGGCGTCCAGCCTCGACCCGCGCTCATGCTGGAGCTCGTCCACAGCGCGTCCTGCTGGATCCAGGCTGCGAGCACGATGGCGGGCCCGGCCCAGCCCCCGTCGAGGTCCCGCGGGCCCGTGGCGGCCAGGGCCAGCCCTTCGCCCTGGAGCCAGGGGCCGCTGACGACGCCGATGCGGGGGCCTTCGGCGGCGGCGGGTGTGGGCGGCCTTCTGGAGAGGCACGAGAGGGTCAGCAAGAGCATGCACGAATCCTGCACAGGATCCCGGTCTGGACGCAACGTCCAGGCCCGAGCGAGGGCACGCCCGCTCCATAGGCTCGACTCGAAGCTTGCGAAGGGAGTACACCGATGGTGATGTCAGCCGAAATCCTGATCGTCGACGACGACGACAACCTGCGCGAGGTCGTGCGCTACGTGTTGGACCGGGCCGGCTACCGCGTACGCGAAGCCCGCGACGGCCACGAGGCCCTGACCAGCTTCCAGTCCAAGAGCGCCGATCTGGTGGTCCTGGACGTGCTGATGCCGGAGCTCGACGGCCTGGAGGTCTGTCGCCAGCTGCGCAAGACCAGCCAGGTGCCCATCGTCTTCCTGAGCTCCCGAGACGAGGAGTTCGACAAGGTCCTCGGCCTGGAGATGGGCGGCGACGACTACCTGGCCAAGCCCTTCTCGCCTCGCGAGCTGGTCAGCCGGGTCAAGGCCGTGCTGCGCCGGACCCAGGGCCAGGTCTCGGGCGCTGAGGGCGGCGAGGGCAGCCTGAGCGCCGGCCCCGTGCGGCTGGACGGGAGCCTGCACCGCGTCTGGTGCTCGGGCCAGGAGGTCCGCCTCACGGTGACCGAGTTCCGCTTGCTCGAGGTGCTCATGAGGCACTCGGGCAAGGTCTACACCCGCGACGAGCTGGTGGAGCGCGCCTACCCAGGCAACCACCACGTCAGCGACCGCACGCTCGACTCGCACGTGCGCCGCATCCGCCAGAAGTTTCGTGAGCACGATCTGGACCCGGTCGAGACCGTGCACGGACTGGGCTACCGACTCCGGGAGCTCTGAGGGAGCCGCGTGGAGGAGGAGACCCGCCCCGCGGCCGTGCCGCGCTTCGTGCTGCCGCTGCGGACCTGGCTGGTCTTCTCCCATCTGGCCGTGCTGACCTTCCCGATCCTGGCTGTCCTGGCCACGGGGGCGCTGGCCTACGACCTGAAGATGCAG
>CALGIB010000250.1 GCA_937915955.1 uncultured Pseudomonadota bacterium | reverse complement strand
GACCTGCGCTTCCTGGTCCAGGCGCGGAGCCTGGACTTCGAGGCCGGCAGCGACGCCGACGACGCGCGCTGGGTGCGCCTGGAGGACATCGGCAGCGTCGAGTCCGACCGCAGCGTCCTGCGGGCGGTGCAGAAGATCCTCAGCCGGCGCTGACCGGGTGCGGCAGCGGACGTCCGCCCAGGAAGGCGGCGACCGTGTCTGCCAGCTCCTGCGCCACGCCGGCGCCGAGATCCTGGTGGTAGCCCGCCGCGTGGGGCAGCAGGACGACGCCGGGGCGGCGCGCCAGCTCAGCCAGGCGGGGGAAGGGCTCGATCGGGAAGACGTCCAGGCCGATGCCGCCCAGGTGGTGGGCCTCCATCAGCGCGTCGACGTCGACGAGGCCGCCTCGGGCCGTGTTCAGCAGGATCGCCCCCGGCTGCATGCGCGCGAGCAACGAGGCGTCGACCATGCGCTCGCTGCCGGGGTTCAGGTCGCAGTGCAGGGTGAGCAGCTGGCAGCTCTCGGCCAGCTCGACGAGGCTCGACGAGGCCTCCATCCGCGGATCGCTGACCCGGACCCGAGCCCCCAGCGCGCGCCAGACCTGGGCCGCCCGCGCGCCGATGACCCCGTGTCCGACCACGCCGACAGTCAGCCCGCGGGCCAGCCGCATGGACCGATCGGGCAGCTCACGCCGGGCCCAGACGCCCTCCTCCGCGCGCCGCTGGAGGCCCGGCAGGTCCCGCAACAAGCCCAGGCCCAGCGCCAGGGAGGTGTCAACCACCGCGTCCCGCCGCGCCAGCGGGCAGCGCGCGACCCGCACCCCCCGCGCCGCGCAGGCCTGCGCGTCGATGTGTTCGTGGCCCGAGGTGGTGGTCACCACGAGCTCCAGCGCCGGGGCACGGTCGAGCAGCTCGGAGGTGATCCGGACCTTGCTCGTCACCGCCAGGATCCCCACGCCCTCGACCGGGGGCTCCTCGCCGAGGTGGTTGGGCATCACCTGCAGCGAGAGCGCCCGGAGCAAGCGCTCCTCCAGCGCGATCGAGGCGGGGGTCTCGTAGGCCGAGCGCCCCCAACGGAGCAGCTTCACGAAGCCAGGATCCGCGCCGCCAGGGCCTCGCAGGAGCGGAGGCTGAGTCGGGAGACGCCGGGCCGGCTCGCCGCGTGGGCGCCGCAGGCCATCGCGAAGGCGGCGGCCTCCTCGTCGGGGCGGTCTCGGGCGTGGATCCAGCCGGCGCAGAGGGCGTCCCCGCAGCCCACCGTGTGCACCAGCTCGACCTCGGGCGGCCGGAGCCGGAGCGTCCGGTCCCCCAGCACGAAGACAGCCTCGTTGGCGCCGTCGGTGACCACGGCGTTGTGGGCCCCTCGCGCGCGCAGCTCATGCACGGCCCGCTCCACGTCCAGGCTGCCGAAGGTCTCGCGGCACTCTCGCAGGTTGGGCTTGGCGAGGAGGATGTCGCCGCCGGCGGCGAGCGCGCGCTCAAGGGCCTCGCCGCGTGTGTCCAGGACGACCGGAACACCCAGCGTGACGAGGCGAGCGTAGAGATCGGGGCGGGAGCTCGACCCGCCCAGGACCAGCAGCTGGGCGGGCAGGAGCGAGCGCACCGTCGCGACGATCGCGTCGACCTCGCTGTCCCGGAGCGCAGGGGCCGGCCCGTAGACCGTCGTCACCTGGCCAAGCTCGTCGTAGACCGTGAAGCCTCGACGAGACTCGGCCCGGATGTTGACCAGACGGTGGGGCAGCTCCTCGCCCTCGAGCAGCTCCTCGATCTCCCGCCCCGTGGAGCCGCCGACGGGCGCGACGCACATCACCTGATGACCGAGGTCCTGCAGGGCCCGGGCGCAGTTGATCGGCTTTCCCGTGGCGACGACCTGGGCCGACCGGGAGGTCCGGAAGTCCTGATGCTGTTGGAAGCCGGGCACCTTGAACAGGTGCTCGACCATCGGGTTGGCGGTGACCGTGAGGATCATGCCAGGGCCTCGTCGCGAGAATTCGAGGGGGGGAGGTCAGATTCTGGCACCCACGGCGGCTACATCCCAGGCGCAGCCGCGGTTGCCTTCGGAGGGAGAACATGGCCCGGGACAGAAACACCTATCGCTGTAGCGAGTGCGGGAGCGAGAGCCCGAAGTGGGCGGGCCAGTGCGCAAAGTGCCGGGCCTGGAACAGCCTCGAGGAACAAGCCCCTGCCCAGGCCGCTCATCAGCGCCCCAGGCGCATCCCCAGGCCCCAGCCCATCACCGAGATTCCCTTGAACGCGGGTGAAGTGCGGCTGCGTGTGGGCATGCCCGAGCTCGATCGGGTGCTGGGCGGCGGCCTCGTCACGGGCAGCCTGACGCTGCTCGGCGGCGATCCCGGCGTCGGCAAGAGCACCCTGCTGCTGATGGTGCTCGAGGCCTTCTCCCGCCGAGGCCTCAAGACGCTCTACGTCTCGGGCGAGGAGTCCGCGACCCAGGTCCGCCTGCGGGCCGATCGCCTGGGGGTCTGCAGCCCGGGGCTGCACCTGCTGGCCGACACGGATCTGGAAGGCGTGCTGGCCGCGGCCGAGGATCTGAAGCCCACGGTGCTGGTCCTGGACAGCGTGCAGACCCTGGCCAGCAGCAACCTGGACAGCATGCCGGGCTCGGTCAGCCAGGTCCGACAGGTCGCGGCCCGTGCGATGGAGCTCGCCAAGCGCGTCGACCTGGCCACCTTCCTGGTGGGCCACGTCACCAAGGAAGGCGGCATCGCCGGCCCCAAGGTGCTCGAGCACCTGGTCGACACGGTGCTGTACTTCGAGGGGGATGGCCGCTCCCAGCTGCGCGCCGTGCGCGCGACCAAGAACCGCTTCGGCGCCACGGGTGAGCTCGGCTTCTTCGAGATGGTGAACGAGGGCCTCCGCGAGGTGCCCGACGCCTCGGCGCGGCTGCTCGCCGAGCGCGTGGCCGAGGCCTCGGGCACCGCCGTCACCGCCGCGATGGAGGGCAGCCGACCCGTCCTCGCCGAGCTCCAGGCCCTGGTCGGTCGCCCCACTCCATCAACCCCCGGGCGAACCGTCCTGGGGCTGGACAAGAGCCGCCTCTCGATGCTGCTCGCCGTGCTGGGCAAGTGCGGGCACAGCCTTCACGATCGGGATGTGTTCGCCTCGGCCGCGGGGGGGATCCGGATCCAGGAGCCGGGCGTCGACCTGGCCTTGGCCGCCGCGCTGGTCGGCTCGCTCCGGGACCGCCACATCGATCCCCACACCCTCGTCTTCGGCGAGATCGGCCTCGTGGGCGAGGTGAGGGCCGTCGGACACCCCGGACCGCGCATCGCCGAGGCCCGACGGCACGGCTTCAAGCGAGTGATCGGTCCGACGGTGGCGGCCCGGGACGCCCCCGAGGGGATCGAGGTCGTAGGGGTCCGCACGCTGTCCGAGGCGTTGCGCCTGCTCTTCCCCTGAGCGGGCCCGTGACCTCGCACAGTCCGGGGCATCCAGCCCCTTGCGGAGGTGGCCCGCGAGAGCTACCCATTTCGCAATGAATGACGGCTCATTCAGAGCCCAGCTGACCAGGAGTCTCCCGTGAGCGCCACCGGCTACAACATCGACCTGCGCGACGTCTACTTCGTCCTCTTCGAGCAGCTCAAGGTCCAGGAGGCGCTCTCGGAGTTCGAGCGCTACGAGGACTTCGATCAGGAGACCTACGTCTCCATGATCGAGGAGGCCACCCGCATCGCGAAGGAGGTCATCTGGCCGATGAACCGAAACGGCGACGTCGGCTGCACCTTCCACGGCGACGGAAAGGTCACCACGCCCCCGGGCACCAAGGAGGCCTGGGACGTGCTGGTCGAGAGCGGCCTGATCGGCTTCAACGCCCCCTTCGACCAGGGCGGCTCGAACCTGCCCGAGCCCGTCGCGATGGCCGTCGGCGAGGCGCTGACGGGAGCGGGACCAGCCTTCTCCACCTACGGCGGGCTGTCCCGCGGCGCGGCCAACCTGCTGGCCCACCACGCCAACGACTTCCTCAAGGACAACTGCGTCGAGAACCTCAACACCGGCGCCTGGTGCGGCACGATGTGCCTGACCGAGGCGGGCGCGGGCTCCTCCGTCGGTGACAACCGCTGCAAGGCAACGCCGAACGAGGACCACTACCTGCTCGAAGGCGAGAAGATCTTCATCACGGGCGGTGACCACGATCTGACCGAGAACATCGTGCACCTGGTCCTGGCCCGCCTGCCCGATGCGCCGGCTGGCAGCAAAGGCCTCTCGCTCTTCGCCGTGCCGAAGTTCGGGTTCGAGGGAACGCCCTTCGCGGGCCAGCGCAACGGCGCCTACGTCGTGGGCATCGAGCACAAGATGGGCCTGAACGGCTCGGCCACCTGCACGCTCGAGCTCGGCGGCAAGGCCCCCTGCCACGGCTACGTCATCGGTCAGCCCGGCGACGGCATGCGCATCATGTTCGGCATGATGAACGAGGCCCGCATCATGGTGGGCATCCAGGGCCTGTCCTCTGCGTCGGCCGCCTACGAGAACGCCCTGGCCTACGCCAAGGAGCGGGTCCAGGGCAACAACGTGAAGAGCTTCGGTGACCCCGAGGCGCC
>CALGIB010000249.1 GCA_937915955.1 uncultured Pseudomonadota bacterium | reverse complement strand
CCAGCGCGGTCAGGCAGCGACCGCAGAGCGTCAGCTCGTCGGCGCGCACGACGTGGGTGGGCTCGTCTCCGGGCTGGGGGTGAGCGTCTCCTGACTGCCGCTGCTTCTTGAGCTCCCCGGCCAGCTCCGTCAGCGCTCCACCCAGCAGGCTCAGGCCCTTCTCGACCTCGGGCCGCGCCAGCAGCCGACCGAAGCGGCGGCCCAGGGTCTTGACCGTGGATCCGCCTGGCAGATCCCGGTCCCCCACGCTGTCCTTGGCCTGGCCGACCGCCTGGTCGAGCAGGCCCTTGGCGTCCTCGACCGCCGTGTCGTAGCGCTCGGCCAAGATGGCCTGGGCCTGCTCGCGCTCGATCGCGAAGGCCTCGGCCTCGACCCGGTTGACGTCGCGCGGGCGCCCGGGCCAGGGCGTCAGGGGCACGATGAGGTAGACGCCGTCCTGCAGCGCCTGCCCCGTGGGCACCCAGTAGAACTGCTGACGAGCAGGGTTCAGGTACAGGGTGCCGTCTTCGCCGGTCATGCCGCTCTCCGCTACCAGTCGGTGTCGCCCACGAGCAGCGGGGCGCCGTAGTGACCGCCCGAGCTGACCTCGTCGACGTCGCTGGTGCTGTAGCCCGAGCTGCTGCCGAAGTACACGTAGCTGCTGGCCAGCGTGCTCCAGCTGCCGGTGTAGTAGCCGGCGAAGGCCAGCTCCGGGTAGCCGTCGCCGTTGACGTCGCCGACCGCCAGGTTGAGCGGCCCCTCGGTGGGCAGCTCGGTGATGTCGCTGTCGTCGAAGCCGCCGCTGGCGCCCCAGAACACGACGCTGTCGGCGGTGTAGCTGGACCCGTCGTGGTAGACGGCCGCGACCACGTCCTCGTAGCCGTCGCTGTCCAGGTCCGCGATCTCCAGGTCCCACATGCCGTAGCCGGCGCTGAAGCTGTCGTAGCTGCTGCCGAAGCCCAGAGTCGCGTCGTTGTAGTAGACGTTCATCGTGCCGCGGTAGCCGCCCCAGACCAGGTCCAGGGTGCCGTCGTCGTCCAGATCAGCGCTGGCGACCCCGCCCGGGTAGTTGGCCGTGAAGCTGTCCCGATAGCTGCTGCTGTAGCCGCTGCTGGTCCCGTAGTAGACGTAGCTGGTGGTGGTCGGGTAGTTCGCGACCGCGATGTCCTGGAGCCCGTCGCCGTTGTAGTCGGCGATGTCCAGATCGAAGCAGCCGTAGCTGGCCAGCGTGTCGCTGCTGCCGCTCAGGCCAGCGCTGCTGCCGTAGTAGACGTAGCTGCTCGTGCTGTAGCTGCTGCCCGAGTAGTAGCTGCAGAGCACGACCTCCTCGTAGCCATCGCCGTCCAGATCCTCGACCTCGAGATCCACCACGCCCGAGGCGCTCATGGTGTCGTAGTCGCTGCCGTCGACGCCCGTGCTGCTGCCGTAGAAGACGTAGCTGGTGCTGGTGTAGCTGCTGCCCGAGTAGAAGCTGCCGATGACGACGTCCAGGTAGCCGTCCCCGTTGACGTCACCCGTGTCCACCGAGCGCGCGCCGTTGGTGCCCAGGTCGGTGCTGTCCGAGCTCGAGTAGCCGCTGCTGCTGCCCCAGAAGATGATGGAGTCCGGCGCGTAGCCGCCGTAGTAGTAGCTCGCGAAGATCAGGTCGACGTAGCCGTCCTGGTCCAGGTCCGCGGCCGCCGAGTCGAAGGACCCGCCGTTGGTGGTCAGGGTGTTCGCGGTGCCGCTGCTGTAGTCCCCGGAGCCGGCGTCGTAGCTGTACCACTCGCTCGAGGTCGAGTAGGCGCTGCCGGTGTAGTACTCGGCCAGGACCAGGTCGGCGTAGCCGTCGCAGTCCAGGTCCAGGCAGCCGTCGTCGCCGTCGCAGTTGCTGTCGGTGCCGTCGCCGCCGGTCTCGGGCGCGTAGGGGTAGACCGAGCTGTCCGTGTCGTCGCAGTCCTGCGTGTCGTCGGTGTAGCCGCTGGGCTGGTCGCAGGCGTCCGTCGTCGTGCGCGCGTCCCCGTAGCCGTCCCCGTCGCTGTCCGCGTACCAGGTCTCGGCGTCCTCCTCGTCGCCGTCGTCGGTGCTGCCGTCGCAGTCGCTGTCCACGCCGTCGCAGTACTCGTCGGCCCCGGGGTAGACCGCGTCGTCGGTGTCGTCGCAGTCGCTGTCGTCGGTGACCGTGCCCGAGGGCTGATCGCACTGGGTCCAGCTGTAGGCGCTGCTGCCGTAGCCGTCGCCGTCGGCGTCCGGGTACCAGGTGCCCGCGTCCGCGGCGTCGTCCTCGTCGGTGCGGCCGTCGCAGTCGTTGTCCACGCCGTCGCAGAGCTCGGTGGCGTCAGGGTTCACGTCGCCGTCGTCGTCGTCGCAGTCCCCCTCGGCCGAGGCGTAGCCGCTGGGCTGCTCGCAGGCCTCGAGGTCCCCGCCGTCGCCGTAGCCGTCGCCGTCGGTGTCGCCGTAGAAGGTGGTGGTCACCCCCTCGTCGATCTGGCCGTCGCAGTTGTTGTCGAGTTCGTCGCAGATCTCGGTGTTGCCCGGGTAGCTGGCGGCCTGACCGTCGTCGCAGTCCAGGTCATTGGCCGAGCTGTTGGCCGGCGGGTTGCAGTCCTCGATGACCTTGTCGGCGTCGCCGTAGCCGTCGCCGTCCACGTCGGCGTACCAGGTGTCCAGCACGTCCTCGTCGACGCTGCCGTCGCAGTCGTTGTCGATGTCGTCGCAGCGCTCGCCAGCGCCGGGGAAGGTGGTGGCGTCCGCGTCGTCGCAGTCGTCCGCCGGGCTGGCCACGTAGCCCTCGGGGGCCTCGCAGGCCTGGGCCTCGACCGTGGCGTCGCCGTGCAGGTCGCCGTCTGCGTCGGCGTAGAAGGTGCGGGTGACGCCCTCGTCGACCTCGCCGTCGCAGCTGTTGTCGACGCCGTCGCAGACCTCGGTGGCGCCGGGGAACACCGAGGCGTCATCCGGGGCGCAGTCGTCCTCGTCGAGGCTGCCGTCGCCGTCGCTGTCCAGCGGGGCCGCCGAGTCGTCGACCACCACCGGGTCGCTGTCGTAGTTGACCTCATCCTTGTTGCGGCAGGCCAGCGTGGCCAGAAGCAGAAGCGTCATCACATCCCTCCAAAGAACAAATAGACCGTGCCGACGTCGTAGAGACCGTCGACGTTGACATAGCCCGAGCCGACGGCCAGGTCCGAGGACCCGTCACCGTCGAGATCGCCGATGCTCAGTGAGCCGCCAGCGTAGTCCTTGACCGACACGCCGTGCAGCTGCGAGCTGGCCGCCTCAACGATGGGCTGGTCCAGCTGCCAGCCCGAGCTCTGGCCCGGGACCACGTAGGCTCGACCGCCTCGCGTGACCAGGCCGCGCCAGGCGTCCACCGAGCCGATAGCCAGCTCGTCCTTGCCGTCGCCGTCCAGGTCGCCGGCGGCCAGGCCCGTTCCGAGCTGGAAGTCGTGGAACTCGCCGGTGAAGCTGGCCAGCAGCTCGGGGGCCGTCCAGACGCCGGGGCCGCCCTCGTAGACGTAGACCTTGCCAGCCGCCCCGTCGGCCTGATCGTTCAGCGGCGCCCCGACGATCAGCTCATCGTCGCCGTCGCCGTCCAGATCGCCCGCGGCCAGCTTCCAGCCGAAGACGTCGTTGTTGGTCTCGCCCGAGACGTAGTGGTCGTGCTGGGCCATGGCGACCAGCCCCTCGGGGTGGCGGCCGCCGGGCCAGAGCCAGACCCGGCCCTTGTAGCTGGCGCCGTAGGGGCCGCCGAAGGCCGAGTCGTTCAGCCCGTCGCCGTCGAAGTCGCCCACCACGATGGACTGGCCCATGGCGTCCACGCTGCCGGCGCCGACCAGGGCTCCCGTGGCGACCTGCTCCAGGTCGCCCGTGGGGACGCTGCCGCCGGGGATCAGCCAGACCTGGCCCCGATCCCAGGCGTCCTCGGCGTCCCGGATGCCGTCGGCGACCCAGAGCTCAGCCAGCCCGTCGCCGTCCAGGTCGCCTCCGCCGACCTGCCAGCCGGCCCGACCGGCGGGATCGGGCCCGAGCCAGGTCTCGGCGGGGGTGAACAGGCCGTCCTCCCAGCCGCCGTCCTGGCCCAGGATCAGGTGGGCGGCGCCGGCCCCCTCGAGGCCCGGCGGGGACCGCCCCATGGCCCCGACGAGCATGTCGGCCAGGCCGTCACCGTCGACGTCTCCGACGATCATCGCGCCCGAGCCCAGGTACTCCTCGAGCTCGCTGCCCTCGTGCATGGCCTCGATCCCGCCGTCTCCGGTCAGCGAGGCCCCCGAGACCAGCGAGACCCGACCGGCGCCGGTGTTCGTGGTCGAGTCCCCGAAGACGTACCAGCCCGGCGAGCCCAGGAGCATGTCCTGGACGCCGTCGCCGTCCACGTCCGGCCCGATGTGCAGGCTGACGCCGAAGACCTCGCGGCTGCGCTCACCGGTCCAGACACAGGCGGCCTCGCTCAGGCAGGTGTCCGAGCCGATGCCAGCGCGCTCCTCGCTGCAGCCGAGCCGGGGATCGACCACGGGGTCCGAGTCCTGGGAGTCCAGCGCCGGCTCGGACTCGGTCGGTGGGGCCTCCTCGCTCGATCCCTGACAGGCCAGCAGCATGAGCCAGGTCATGGCTCACCCCGCAGCGACTCGACCTCGTCCACGAAGCGCTGGGCCTCGGTGCTGGTCAGCGCCAGCTCGTAGTGCAGCCAGCGCAGCGTGCCCTCGTCGTCGACGAAGTAGACGTACCACTTGGACGCGCCGTGGCTCTCGCTCACCAGCTGGGTGTCGTCGTCCTGCAGGACGGGCAGCGTGATGCCCTCGACGAGATCGGGCAGATAGCCCTCGTACCCGGGCATGTTCACGACCAGGATCCGGGTGTCCTCGGCCCAGGCCGGGTGCTCGGTCCAGATGGCCTGCAGGGCCGCGACGTGGGACTGGCAGACCGCGCAGCTGGCCTGGGCGAAGTACAGGATCAGGGTCTTGCCCCGGAAGTCCTGCGACCCCATGGTCTGGCCATAGGTCGCGCTGTTCTCGTTGACGTCCGGCAGCTGGAAGTCCGGCGCCGTCGGCTGGACCTGCCCACAGTCCGTGGGCGCCTCGGCCCCGACCTCGGGCATCGCGAGCAGCAGGGACAGCAGCAGGAGCACGAGCGCACCTCCGAAGGGTCGCAGTGTAGCGGCCCCGCGCGGCCTTCAGGCCCCCGATGGCGCCAGGTCCACGACCAGCGCCAGGTGATCCCCCTCCACCCGCGCCGTACGGACGCTCTGGATCTGCCAGCTGCGGCCGAACCACAAGCGCTCGGTCGGGTAGAGCGCCGGGACGGGCAGGGGTCCGATCAGCGCCGGCCAGGTCAGGACCGGGGGCGCCGCCTGCAGACCCACGGACGCGAGCTGGGCGTGGAAGCGGTGGAAGGTGCTGAGCGTGCGGGTGTCCCCGACCACGAGCAGGGCCTCGGAGGCCAGGCCGCGACCGACGCCGGCCAGGGTCAGCCCGGTGGCGTCGAGCAGGTCGGGCCAGTGGACGAGCTCGCTGGGGCTGGGTCCGTCCGGCTGCACCACCAGCAGGGGCACGGCCTGACCATCGAGGCGAGGGAAGCTCAGGCTGGCCCGCGCCTGGCGCTCGCCAAGGGCCGGCAGCTCGATGGGGTAGACGCGCTCGGTGCCGCAGTCCTGGAGGCCCCCAAGGGCCAGCACCGCGTGCCCCGTGCGGCCGGCCTGCACGTGGACGCCGTCGGCGCCCAGCTCCAGCGCCAGCTCGTCGAGCACGCTGCCCCGAACGCCGCCCAGCACCAGCACGTCGGGCTCGAGCTCACGCACCAGGTCCAGCGCGGCCTCGGCCTGCAGCTGCTCGCCCGCGGTCCAGCTGACCAGGCGCATCGGGCTGCTGGCGTGGGCCGCCTCGAACGCGCAGCGCCGCATCCAGGGGCTGGCCAGCTCGCTGACGTGGGGGGCCGGGAGCTCGGGGCCGTCCCGGCGCAGTCCCCAGGCCAGCGCCACGAGGCCGAACAGGGCTACGGCGGCCGTGAGGGGACGACGGCCCAGCAAGGCGTAGACCCCGGCCAGGGCCAGCAGCCCCCAGAGCAGCGGCTCGAGCACGAGCACCAGCAGGGTCGGCAGCGAGCTGTCCGAGGCCGCGCCCACCGCCACCGAGGCCATGGCCGCCAGCCCCATGACCACCAGCGCGGTCGCGACGCGCAGAGCGAGGGGGCGAGCGGGCATGCGATCAGCATCCCATGCCCGTTGTCGACGGATTAGGCGAGCAGCCCGGAGGTCCCCCGTGCTGGCCATCTCACTGCTGTTGGCGTGCCCCAAGACGGGCGAGGGGCCCGAGTCCCTGAGCGAGCTCGCGCCCCCTGAGTCGCTGGATGTCCTGGACGCGCGGGGCAAGATCGAGGTCGAGGCCCGGCCCTCCGCCGAGGCGCAGACCCTGACGCTGGTCGGCGGCACGGTGATGACCGCCGCGGGCCAGGTCTACGAGCCCGGCTGGCTGATCCTCGAGGACGGACGCATCCTCGCCGTGGGGCCGGGCGAGCCCGAGCAGACCGTCGGCGCCGTCCTGGACGTGAGCGGCCGCTTCGTCACCCCGGGGCTGATCGACACCCACAGCCACATGGGCGTCTACCCGGCCCCCGAGGCCAGCGCGCACAGCGACGGCAACGAGGCCAGCAGCCCCGTCACGGCGGGCGTCTGGGCCGAGCACAGCTTCTGGCCCCAGGATCCCAAGCTCGAGACGGCCGTGGCCGGCGGGGTCACCACGATCCAGGTCCTGCCGGGCTCCGCCAACCTGATCGGCGGCCGCGGCGTCACCCTGCACATGGTGCCCGCGGTGGGTGCTCGGGCGATGCGCTTCCCCGGCGCGCCGGACGGCCTGAAGATGGCCTGCGGCGAGAACCCCAAGCGGGTCTACGGCCAGGGCGGCGCCCCCAGCACGCGCATGGGCAACCTGCGGGGTCAGCGCGAGGCCTTCGCCCAGGCCCAGGCCTTCCTGGAGGACTGGAAGGACTACGAGGACGAGCACGCCGACTGGGCCGAGGCCCAGGACGGGGACGAGCCGCAGCCGCCCGCCCGCGACCTGAAGCTCGAGACCCTGGCCGGCGCGATCCAGGGGGAAATCCTGGTCCACGTGCACTGCTACAGGGCCGACGACATGCTCTCGATCCTGCAGCTGAGCGAGGAGTTCGGCTTCGAGGTGCGCTCCTTCCACCACGCCCTGGAGGCCTACAAGATCGCGGACGTGCTGGCCGAGCGGGGGGTGGCCGTGAGCACCTGGGCGGACTGGTGGGGCTTCAAGATGGAGGCCTACGACGGCATCCCCTACAACCTGGCGATGACCCAGGCGGCCGGGGGCCGGGCCATCGTGCACAGCGACAGCAGCGTGGACGTGCAGCGGCTCAACCAGGAGGCCGCCAAGGGCCTGCGCTACGGCCGCGAGTCAGGCCTGGAGATCACCGACGATCAGGCGCTGCGCTGGATCACCTGGAACCCCGCCTGGGCGCTGGGCGTCGAGGCCGAGGTGGGCAGCCTGGAGCCCGGCAAGCGGGCCGACCTGGTCATCTGGGACGGCCACCCCTTCTCGGTCTACAGCCACGCCGATCAGGTCTTCGTCGACGGGGTGCTCCGCTACGACCGCCAGCGCCCACCAAAGGGCCCCTGGAGCGACTTCGAGCTGGGCCAGGACCTGGAGGTGCTGCGATGATCCTCGCCCTGATCGCGGCCGCCGCCGCCGACTGCACCCTGATCGTGGACGCCACCGTCTACACGCCCGAGGGCCCCCGATCCGGCTGGGACGTGCGCATCGAGGGCGAGCGCATCGCCGAGCTCGGCGAGGCCCTGCAGCCCGGCGACTGTGAGCTGGTCCAGGCCGCCGGCAAGCAGCTCACCGCCGGCTTGATCGACACGATGAGCGGCCTGGGGCTGGTCGAGGTCGGCATGGAGTCCGCCACCCACGACACGAGCACCGGCGGCCCCAGCGTGCGGGTCATGGACGGCTACAACCCGCGGAGCTCGCTGATCCCGGTGGCGCGCATGGGCGGGGTCACGGCGGTCCTGCTCAGCCCTGGCGGCGGGAGGATCTCGGGCCCCGCCGCGCGCGTGGACCTGCTCGGCGCCACCCAGGCCCAGGCCCAGGCCCAGGGTGAGCGCCTCTTCTACACGGCCAGCCTCGGCGGCGGCGCGGCGGCCCAGCTCGGACAGCTCCGGCTGATCCTGGAGGAGGTCCGCCGCATGCCCCGTGGCAGCCTGAGCGCCAACCAGCGGGCCGAGCTCGGCGAGCTGTCCATGCCGGTCTCGGATCTCCAGGCCCTGCGCCCTCTCGCCGAGGGTCGAGCCAGCCTGATCCTGCGAGCCGATCGCGCCTCGGACATCGAGGCCGCGCTGCGCTTCGCCGAGGAGGAGGGACTGGACCTGGTGATCGGCGGCGGCGCCGAGGCCTGGATGCTGGCCGACCAGCTCGCGGCGGCCGAGGTGCCCGTCCTCGTCGACGCCACGCTCTACAGCCCGCGCAGCTTCGACACCCTGCAGGCCCGCCCGGACAACGCCGCGCTGCTGCACGCCGCCGGGGTCACCGTGGTCTTCTCGACCAACTCGGCCCACAACGCGCGGGAGCTCACCCAGTTCGCCGGCAACGCCGTGCGCGAGGGCCTGGACCACCAGGCCGCGCTGGCCGCGATCACCTCGGCGCCGGCCCAGGTCTTCGACTTCCAAGGCCAGGGCCGCCTCGAGCCGGGCGCCCAGGCCAGCCTGGTGCTCTGGAGCGGCGATCCCCTGGAGCTGCTCAGCTCCGTGGAGGCCCTCTGGGTCCGCGGAGCGCGCGCGGACCTGCGTTCCCGGCAGACCGAGCTGCGCGACCGCTACCTCGACGGCCCCGGCGGCACGCCCGCCCCCCTGTCCTCGGAGTAGACTCGCGAGGGATGCCCGAAGACTCCGAGAAGACCCAGGTCCGCAGCCTCCGCTCGGTCATCGAGGACGGCGACGAGCGCCACGCCTTCGTGGTCTTCCTCTCTGGCACGTCCATCGGTCGGATGGTGCGCCTGCCGGTGGGCTCCTGCAAGATGGGCCGGTCCCGCAGCTCCGATCTGGTGCTCGAGGAGGACGGCGTCAGCCGGCTCCACGCCGAGATCCGGCTCGACGAGCGCGGCGACGTCCACGTGCTCGATCTGGACAGCACCAACGGCACCTTCGTCAACGGACGACGGCTCAAGCCCTCCTCGCCCGAGCCCCTGAACGACGGCGACCGCATCAACATCGGCGGCGCCATCCTGCTGCGCTTCAGCTTCCGAGATCAGCTCGAGGAGAGCTTCCAGAACGAGCTCTACGAGTCGGCGGTGAAGGACGGGCTCACGGGCGCCTACAACAAGCGCTACCTGCTGGACCGGCTCGAGCAGGAGTTCAGCTACGCGGAGCGCCACCAGGTGCCGCTTTCCGTGGTCGTGCTCGACCTGGACCACTTCAAGCGCGTCAACGACAGCTACGGCCACGACTCGGGCGACCAGGTGCTCGAGATCGTCGCGGCCAACATCAGCCAGGACCTGCGGCCCCACGACATCTTCGCGCGCTACGGGGGCGAGGAGTTCGTCCTGCTGATGCGAGAGACCACGCTGGCCGACGCGATGCGGCTGGCCGAGCGGGTCCGCGACCTGGTCGAGAAGATCCCCTTCGCCTTCAAGGGCGACACGGTCCAGGTCACCACCAGCATCGGCGTGGCCAGCACGGACGGCGCCTGGCACACCTCGGGCCGCCGGCTCTTCGTCACCGCCGATCGCAACCTCTACCGAGCCAAGCAGAGCGGTCGCAACGCCGTGGTCGGACCGGACCGGGCGAAGGAGAGCGCGGCCGAGGCCGTCGCCGAGGCCGTCGCCGAGCCGCCTCAGGCGGACGGCACCGAAGAGCCCTGAGCGCGGACTACCACCAGGCCTGAGAGGCGATCCAGAGCTGCCGAAGGCGCTCGCGGTCCTGGCCCTCGACCCCCATCTCGCTGAGCACGGTCTGCACCTCGCCGTAGTCCTCGGGCGCGCCCAGGCCGTAGCGAGCGGTCAAGATGCCGCGCTGCTTGTCGAACACGCGCCAGGCCGCCATGGACAACACATCGTCCGCCATGGCCAGCAGCATGCGCCGCGCGCACTCGCTGATGATCGCGGCCAGATCGCGGTCGTAGCCCTCCTCGACGTCCTCGGTCCCCCAGCTCGGGTCCCGGCTGTAGGTGTCCTCCTCCTGGTCCACCACGCTCGGCTTGAACAGGCTGCGGCCCAGCTCGCGGAGCCCGACCACGTCCCAGCCCATGACCTCGTGGGCCACCCGGAAGCGGCCCGAGACGATGTGCTCCTTCACGACGCCGCCGAACTCGGCGAAGAAGCCCCCGGAGTCCAGCCGGACCACCGGCGCGCCCGCGAGCTCGCAGGCCATCGCGCAGTCCTCGAACTCGGCCCCCCAGACATGAACGGCTGGGGCGGCGGGGTCGCTTCGACGCAGCAGGGACACACGTGAGATCATCCAACCTCCTCGTCCCTCATCCTCTCACAGGAGCGCCGCCCAGCCGATGGCCCCGACGCCCCAGCTCCAGACGGTGATCCTCTGCGGAGGCTACGGGACCCGCATGGGCTCGGTGACCGGCACGACGCCGAAGCCGATGGTCAGCGTAGGGGGCATGCCGCTGCTCTGGCACGTCATGCGCTGCTACGCCGACCAGGGCCACCGGCGCTTCGTCCTGTGCCTGGGCTACCTGGGCGAGGTGATCCGGGCCTGGTTCGCGGCGCACCCCCAGCCCGGCTGGGAGGTCATCCTGGTGGACACCGGCGTGGACGCGAGCACCGCCGGGCGCCTGGCCGCCGCCGCACCCTGGCTGGACCGGGACGCCAGCTTCTTCCTGACCTACGGCGACGGCGTGGCCGACGTGGATCTGGCTGGACTGCTGGCGCACCACCGCGAACAGGGGCGCCTGGCCACGGTGACGGCCCTGCGTCCCCAGAGCCGCTTCGGCGTGCTCGATCTGGACCAGGGCGTGGTCTCCCGCTTCCGAGAGAAGCCCCGGCTGGATCAGTACGTCTCGGGCGGCTTCTTCGTCTTCGAGCACCGGCTCCTGGCAAGCCTGGATCCCCGGCGCCCGCTCGAGGATGGCACTCTGGCCGAGCTCGCCCAGCGAGGTGAGCTCGCCGCCTGGCGGCACGGGGGCTTCTGGCTGTCCGTGGACACCCCGCGCGATCTGGCCGAGATCAACGCCATGTACGACAAGGAGGACACCCCATGGCTCGCCGCGTCCTCGTGACCGGCGCGACGGGGCTGCTCGGCTCCGCCTGCGTCGCTCAGCTGCTCGAGGCCGGAGACCGGGTCCTGGCCCTGGTCCGCGACCGCGACCCCTCCAGCCGCCTGATCCGCGACGGACTGCTGGACCGCTGCGTCGAGGTCCGAGGTGATCTGACCGAGCTGCCCCGGGTGCTGGCCGAGCACCGGCCCACCCACCTGCTGCACCTCGCCGCGCAGAGCCAGGTGCCCGTCGCCAACCGCTCCCCGCTCTCGTCCTTCGAGTCCAACGTGCGCGGCAGCTGGCTGCTGCTCGAGGCCTGTCGACTGGCCGCGGAGCCGCTCGAGGGCATCGTGGTGGCCAGCTCTGACAAGGCCTACGGCAGCGTGCCCACGCCCACGCCCGAGACCACGCCGCTGCAGCCGACCGCCCCCTACGACGTGAGCAAGGCCTGCACGGACCTCATCGCCCGGAGCTACGGGGTGCACTTCGGCCTGCCGGTGGTGGTGACCCGCTGCGGCAACCTGTACGGCCCAGGCGACGCCAACGAGGAGCGGCTGATCCCCGGCACCTGCGAGCTGCTCAGGGCCGGGCTGGCGCCCGAGCTGCGCTCCACCGGCGGAATGTCCCGCGAGTGGCTCTTCGTCGAGGACGCCGCGCGCGCCAACGTGATGCTGCTCGACCAGGGCGCTCTGGACCCCGGCTCTGCCTGGAACGTCGCGGGAGGCGAGGTCGCCACGGTGCTCGAGGTCCTGACCCGGCTGCTGGCGGCGGCCGGCTCGACGCTGGAGCCCCGGATCGCCCCGGTCGACCCGCCCGGCGAGATCCGCCACCAGGCGCTGGACCACTCCAGGCTCGCGGCCCTGGGCTGGCGAGCCGAGGTGGGCCTGGACGAGGGGCTCGCGCGCACCTGGGCCTGGCACGCGGGCTAGACACACGTGCGCGTCCTCCTCATCAACCCGACCATGGGCGACTATTACCGCCACTCCAAGGTCGCGGCGGCCATCACGCTCAGCCCGCCGCTGAACCTGGCGCTGCTGGCCGGGGCCCTGCGTCAGGCGGGCCACGGGGTCGAGCTCTGGGATCTCGAGGCCCGGCCCGTGCCCGATCTGCGGGCGGCCCTGCGGGCCTCGAAGCCCGACATGGTGGGCGTCAGCTTCCGCACCCCGCTGTTCCCCCAGGCCCGGCGCATCGCCGAGATCGCCCGGCAGGAGCTGCCTGGCGCCCTGCTCGTGGCCGGCGGCGTACACCCCTCGACCCGGCCCGAGGAGACCCTGCTGCGCGCTCCCTTCGACGTCGCGGTGCGGGGCGAGGGCGACCTCAGCGTCGTCGAGCTGGCCGACGGGCGGTCCTTCGAGGGCATCGGCGGGCTGACCTGGCGAGGCGGCAGCACGCCGGCCCGCGCCCTCATCGAGGACATGGACAGCCTGGCGATGGGCGCCTGGGATCTGGTGGACCTGCGGCACTACGAGCGCACCAGCCTGGTCGCCCGGACCACCCCGGTGGCCGACCTCGAGTTCAGCCGGGGCTGCCGCGCCCGCTGCGTCTACTGCACCAAGGGCGTGTTCGGGAACCTCTGGCGCAACAAGTCCCCCGCCCGCTTCGTCGAGGAGCTGGCCCACGCCAAGGCCCACGGCTTCCGGGCCTTCAACCTGGTGGACGACAGCTTCACGACCATCACCAGCCGGGCGATCGCCAGCTGCGAGGAGATGCTGCGGGTGGACCTGGACATGCCCTGGACGCTGACCAACGGCATCCGCGTGGGCAACGTCAACGAGGAGTTCTTCCGCGTCGCGAGGCAGGCGGGCTGCTACCTGCTGGCCTTCGGCTTCGAGAGCGGCAGTGACCAGGTGCTCAAGCGCATCAAGAAGGGCGCCACCGTCGAGCAGGCCCGCCGCGCGGTGGGCTGGGCGCGCAAGTACGGCTTCACGATCCTGGGCTACTTCATGGTGGGCCTGCCGGGCGAGACCGCCGAGACCATCGCGGAGACCGCCGCCTTCGCCGCCAGCCTGGACCTGGACTTCGCCAAGTTCAGCATCACGATGCCCCTGCCCGGCACCCCGCTGTACGACCAGTGGGCGCCGCACATCCGCGACGCCCACAAGTACGACTTCAGCATCCACCAGCCCGACAACGGCCTGTACGACCACCCCGACTTCAGCTGGCCCCAGCTCGAGGCCCACACCCGGCAGGCCTACCAGACCTTCTACGGCCGGCCCAGGTACGTCGCCCGGCGCCTGATCCGCAGCCTGCGCAGCGGGCAGCTCGCGCGAGAGGCCCGCTACACCCTTGGGGTCGGGGCCGGCGGCCTGATGGAGTCCTTCCAGAGACGGTGAATTCGCTGTCGCAGGGGGGCCGCGGGCGGCAAATCGTGGCACGGTGTGTTCGCACCGAGGAGCCCATGGTGTTCGTCCTTGCCCTGCTGCTGCCCGCCGCGGCCCAGTCCAACGTCGTCGGCGGGGATCAGGTCGCCGAGGGCGACTGGCCCGACACCGCCGGTATCGTCTACTCCGGCGACAGCGTGGAGTGCACGGGCACCCTGATCGCGCCCGATCTGGTCATCACCGCGGGCCACTGCGTCGGCGGCATCTCGCACGTGCTGCTGAACACCAACGACTACACCGAGGGCGGCGAGCTGATCGCGGTGAAGACCGAGCTCGAGTACCCGAGCAGCTGGAGCACCGTCGACGTCGCGGTGCTGGTGCTCAAGCAGGAGTCCTCGGTCAAGCCCCGGATCATCGCCCAGGACTGCATCCTGGACGACCTCTACAACGGCGCCCCCGCGCAGATCGTCGGCTACGGCGCCATCGACAAGTGGGGCAACCGCTTCGTCTCCCAGCTGATGGAGGCCCGCAGCGAGGTGACCGACTTCGACTGCTCGGATCTCAGCTCCGGCTGCAACAAGTCGGTGAGCCCCGGCGGCGAGCTGGGCGCTGGCGGCGGCGGCGTGGACGCCTGCTACGGCGACTCGGGCGGCCCGCTCTACCTGCTCACCGACAAGGGCGCCTACCTGGTCGGCGTCACCTCACGGTCCTACGACTACGTGGACGTGCCCTGCCAGGAAGGCGGCATCTGGGGCCGCCCCGACTACGTCGTGGACTGGATCGAGGAGCGCACCGGCCGAACCCTGGAGCGCCCGGACTGCGACGGCGGCGGCAGCGGCACCGGCAGCGGCGGCCAG
>CALGIB010000248.1 GCA_937915955.1 uncultured Pseudomonadota bacterium | reverse complement strand
AGGCGTTGCACCCCCGGTGGTGCATGGGCCTGCACACTGCCTTTCGGCAGGGTAGCGGACACGTGGCCTTCGGCGGGACGAGAATCGTCCCGGGTCAGCCGCCCTCCTCCTCGTTGGGCGGCCCGAGGTAGGCCGGCGCCGGCGAGTTCATCGCGAAGTCCAGCGTCGAGCGGAGGGCAACCTCGGCCTCCGCCAGCTTCCTCTCGATGACCTGAACCACCTGGCCGACGAGCGCCATTTCCTCTGCCGTCAGGGCGCGGGCGTCCATCTCCCGTCGGATGCGGCGGAGGATGTACTCCTCCTCCGACATCAGGCCGTCGGCCCACAGTTCCTCGGCCAGCTCGTCGAACCGAGCAGGACTGAGCAGGTACTCGAGCGGCCCCATCTACTGCTCCTCCAACAGGCGCAGCTGCGCCCTCTCCAGACCCAGGTACAGGTCGGCGATGGTGCTCTCGCCGATGACGAACACCGAGGCCGTGTGGCGCTCCCTACAGGCGACGCCGGCCGCGAACCCGATGATCTCCCCGGCTCGGGCTCGGTCAGCCAGGTCCTCGAGCTGCCCCACCACCTCAGCCACAGGGACGTCGCGGACGGTCGAGAGGTGGACCGGCTTCATCGCCTCGTCCAGGTGTCGCGAGGTCACCGCAGAGCTCCCAGCGCCACCGGCTCGACCAGGTCGCCCTGCAGCTCGTAGCACTGCCTGCAGGCTGGCACCGGCTCCCACGTCCAGCACCAGTCTGGCGGCACGACCATCGTTGCCGAGACCCCGTGGGTCACGGGGATCTCCAGCTGCGGGTCGGCCTGGTGACCGCAGGCGGCGCAGCTCCTCGAAGGCTGGTCGACCAGGTCCTCAGGGCGCAGCGCAGGGGTGCACAGAAGGGGAATCTGCATCAGAACGGTCGGTCGTCGTCGTCGTCGCCGTCGTCGATCACCTCAGCGGTCCGGGGCGGCTCCAGCAGGTGGCGAGCACTCCAGCTGGTCAGCGGCTGCATCGACTCGCCCTGACCGACCAGCAGCAGGGCCGTTTCCTCGTCAACGGGGCGGAGTCGAAACAGCGCCTGGGGGGACACGTAGACCGTGTGGTTCTGCCGCTCGCCCACCTCGGGCACGTCCACTCGCAGGATGGCGGCGCCGGCCAGGGTGGTCTCGGTGACGAACCCGACGTGGCGCTGGTGCCCCATCGCCTCAACGATGGCCCAGGACTCGAAGGTCTCCTTCTTGCTCATGCTCAGCCTCTCGGGGTGGGGGTGGTGTCGGCGTCAGGCTTCGCCCGGCGCTCGTCCTGCAGGGCCGGACAGCGGGCGTCCACCGTCTTCTGCCGCTGCCGGCAAGGTCCTGGAGCCGAAGCGGAAGTCGTTCTGGACCAGGTAGCTCATTCGACCGCCGCGGAGGTCTTCCGGGCCTCCACCTGCTCCACGTAGGGCGCCAGCGACAGCTGGACGAAGTCCGGGAGGCCCTCCCACCAGGCTCGGTCCCCGTCGCTGCAGAAGAGCAGGGAGGCGAGCAGCTCGGCGGCCTCCGAGGAGATCGGCGTCCCGACCACCTCGATGACGGCGCCGGCGGCGAGAAGGACGGGAGCGTCCTGGAGCGCCTGGTCCAGCTGCCGCTGGCGGTCCGCGGGCCGCTGCCTGCAGGTGTTGCAGTAGATCCAGTCCGAGGAGCCGACCGCGAACCCATCACACCCGGGGTCGGGGCACGGCGTCATCCTCACCTCGAGGGTGGCCGCACGGGCGACCGCTGCAGCCTGGAGCTCCTCGGACATCTCTCGGAACTCCGTGCGGCTGACCAGCCTCTCCACGACCTCGACGGCAGCCCCCTCCACCGCCAGGAGCTGCTCCCGCGGCGCCAGGTCCTCGAGCTTCCGGACGGCCTCGTAGGGCGAGATGCGGTTCGCCGCATCCTTGTCGACCTTCTCCGACATGGCCTGGACCTGCTCAAGCAGGGCGACCCGGCCCTTGAACAGCTTCGCCGCGTCCCGAAGCTCCCAGCTGCCCAGCTTCTTCACCCGGCGGGCCAGGATCCAGATGTCGAACAGCGAGCGGCGGGCAGCAGGATCGGCGGGCAGGTCCCGGGCCAGGACGGCGGCCGCGATGTCCTCGAGGCTGTCCAGGCCAGCGGCCCGGCGCCTGCGCTTCGCCTCGGTGGTGTCCTCCGCCCAGGGCCAGTCGGCCAGCGCCAGGTCCTCGAGGCGCAGGGTGACGGCCTTCGAGCCGGACGAGTCGCCCCCGTAGCCCGGCACGGCGTTGGCCAGCTCGGCGAGCGTCCGGGCGGTTCGGGCCTTCCTGACCTCCGGCTCCGACCAGGTGTGCTGGATCAGCACCTGGTACCGCTCGGGCAGGCCGCCGTCGACCTCGGCGATGCGGTCCTCGTCGAGGACCTGCCCGGGCGAGACCCCGTAGTGCTTGCGGACCTGGTTGATGAAGGCGTGCGAGACGCCGGCGAGCTCGCCCAGCTGGCGGGAGCTGAGCTGGCACCAGCCCTCGTCCTGCAGGAGGACGGCCGCCGAGCGCCGCTTGTCCTCCCGGCTGCGCCGGAGGCCGTGGCTCGCGTTGGCCGCGACGGCCGCCAAGAGGGCGTCCCGGCGGGAGCCGCGGCGGATGTCCGCCGTCAGCGCCTCGAGGCCCGCCCTCCGGGCGGCGAGGACTCGGTGCCAGCCATCGACGACCAGGTAGCAGCCCTCCTCCATCACCACGACCACCTCGACGGCCGGGAAGACCGCGCCGGCCGACATCGCGTCGGAGTACTCCTCGACGACGTCCTCCTGGACGGTCACGCGGCACTGCAGCGAGCGGTCCAGGATCAGGGAGGCCAGGGCCAGTGAACAGGTGGAAACGTTGCCGGACATCAGTCCCTCCTTCCGGCGCCGGCGGCGGCGCCCCTTCCGTCGATGTGACAGGTCGTCTGAGCGCGGAATGTGTGCGCGGCTCGGAAAACGGAACGTGGCACCGCAGGCGCGAACAAGCGCGACCACTCGATCTCCGATCGGCGGACGCCGAGCCGGCGGGAGGGGCCGTATAGTTCCTCCCCGACTATGCAGCCCACAAGCATCTCGGGCTGTGCGCGCCGGGTGTGCGCGGTCACCGGCCCTCCAGGCCTGCAGCAGGCGACTCGTCCGAACGGGCCGTCTTCGCCAGCGCCGCCAGCAGGTCCTCGTCCCCGGGGCGCAGGTAGTGTCGCAGAGCCACCGCCGGCGTGTGACCCATCCAGGCCGCGAAGGTGTGCACCCCGACGCCGGCGCGGCACAGCTCCTGCTCGCGGTACCGCCGGAACGACTGCGGCGTCACCCGGGGCACGCCGGCGGCCTGGCAGGCGCTGGTCAGCCAGCCCAGGTGCCGGATGGACTCGGGGCTCCGGCCCACGACCAGCGGGCCCGGGGTCTGCAGGCGCCAGGCCCGCAGCTCGGACGCCACCTCGGCGCGGAGGGGGACCTTGCGGGTCTGGCCGGTCTTCGTCCGGGAGCCGGGCAGGCCGACCCAGCGGCCGCGGAGGTCGACGTCGCCCCAGGGCAGCGCCGCGATCTCGTCCC